>JAGCOI010000114.1 GCA_017645485.1 Alphaproteobacteria bacterium
TTGAAAATGTAAAGAAAATTTTTGAGCCCGCAACAAAAGAAAGTTTGCTTGAAGAACTTGAATGTATTTTAAGACGAAGATGGAAACTGGAGTTGATTAAGGAATTGTTCAGACTTGCCCATGCAGATGATGATTTGGACCAAGAAGAACTTTCTTTTATTGATGAAGTCGGCGATAAAATGGGTATAGAAAAAGAAAAAACGGAACAAATCAGCAATTGGGTTGTAGATTTTATGGTTTGGAAAGAGCAGGGAAAAATCATATTTGAGGAGAATGGTAAATGACGGTAAAACAAAAATCGACGGGTATTATAGAAAAAGCTGTTGAAAAACAATATCCTTCCATGTCGGCGGCAAACAGGAAGGCGGCCGTGCGCGAAATGGTTTTGGCACCTGAAAGCAGAATGATTGAAATTGATGATGAACGCAAAATGGGGGCAAAGGATTTATCTTTTGTGACGGCACATACGCTTGAAACACCGTTGGAAAGCGGTATTGTTGAAAAATATGCAAGAAGTATTGAAGTTATTAACAGTGAAATAGATCCCGTTGCGGAATATTTTGCTTGGCTTAATGAAACAACAACCATCTTAAACCATTTAAACGACGGCTTTATTACAAAAGAAGATGCGACAGAACGTGAAGCTTTTTTGGAACTTACCGATCAGCGTGAGGCGGATTTAATGGTTTGTTTAAGCTTATATGAAAACTGTAAATCAAAAGAGGCTGAGGAGCGCATTAAATTTGTGCGTTATAAATTGCAAAAATTAAGAGAAATGCGTACGGCTATTAAATTTTTGACGCGCACCGGGCAGGATTTACAAACAACACGTTCGGAATATGATGCGGCGATTCCTTACTATAAGTATTTTAAGAATCTGCAAAGATTGCCTTTCGGATATGATATGCCTTATGAACAAAAAATAAAATTAGGTATCAGTCATGATGAAGATAAAGATTTGGCCGAAGATTATGATCATCACGGCGTGATTGTTAATGAAATGCTTGATGAAATGAGAAAATATGATATGAGCGTTGCGCCCCAAAGAAAAGAATCGGAACAAAATTATGAAGAAAATGAAGTTTTTACTAGACGTTAGAGATTATTTCGTATATTCTGCAAAGCGTGTTGACGTTTTTTAAGGAGAATAGAATATGAGCGTTTTGTTATTGCCTTTAGTTAAAACATTGGCTTTGGTTTTGGATATTTATACCAAAATTGTTATTGTTGAAATAGTTATTTATTGGTTGTTACATTTCAATATTATTTCCGTTAAAAACACATATGCGGAAAAATTTGTTGAAATCTTGAAAAAGTTAACCGAGCCCGTGTATCAGAAAATCAGATCAAAAATTAAACCTTTCGGGGGGTTTGATGCTTCTCCGTTCATTTTATTGTTGATTCTTTATTTTTTTGGTCAGGTGTTAAATAAATTGGGAGAGGCCTTGTTATAAATGGCTTTTTACAGCAAAGCAAAAGACGGTTATGTACTGAGAGTTAGGTTAACGCCTAACTCTTCTTTGATAAAAATAAACGGCATTTTCCAAAATGCACAAGATGAAGTGTTCTTAAAAGTGAGTGTGATATCGGTGCCTGAAAAAGGCAAGGCAAATAAAGAGTTGATTGATTTTTTATCAAAGAAATTAGATGTTGCGCCATCTGCAATGTCTGTGATTTTCGGGCAAACGGATCGGTTTAAAAAAATTTTTGTGACAACCAATCAAAATTTAGATGAAAAATTGGAGGCGCTTATTAAATGACTGCACGCATTATGAACGGACAAGAAACAGCCCGGCGTATCAGAAAGCAATTAAAAGAAAAATTGCAAACTTTACAAATTAAGCCGAAACTTGCGATTGTTTTGGCAGGGCATGACAATTCAAGCCAAATTTATGTGCGCAATAAACAAAAATATGCTTCTGAAGTCGGCATTGAAACGCAGTTATACGCTTTTGAAGATGATGTATCCGTTCAAACACTTGAAAATTTAATTGATGTGTTAAATGATGACCGGTCGGTAAACGGTATTTTATTTCAGTTGCCGTTGCCTAAACATATTGATGCGATGAAATTGCTATCTAAAGTTAATCCGTTAAAAGATGTGGATGGGTTTCATCCTTTTAATATGGGGTTGTTGCAAAACGGCGATTTTGACGGGGTTATTGCGGCAACACCCAAAGGTGTGCTCAGATTATTAAAGCAGGAAAATATTGATTTGACGGGCAAAAATGCACTTGTAATAGGTCGCTCAAATATTGTCGGCAAGCCGATGGCTATGCTGCTTTTAGCTGAAAATTGTACGGTAACGATAGCTCATTCTCATAGCGAGAATTTGAAATTGTTATGTGCTGAGGCTGATGTTGTTGTCTCGGCCACCGGATGCGCCAAGATGATTAAAAAAGATTGGATAAAAAAAGGTGCCGTTATTGTTGACGTCGGTATTTGTCGCGATGAAAACGGAAAATTGTGCGGTGATGTTGATTTTGATGAAGTGTGTGATGTTGCTTCATATATAACTCCCGTGCCGGGCGGGGTTGGACCGATGACGATTGCCATGCTTTTGGAAAATACCGTTGAGGCTTATTTAAAACAAAACATGTAAGGTTTATATTATGCCGTATATAAGGAAAAAAAATATGGCATTAATGATGGTTTTTTCAAATAAAACACTTGAAGAATACAAGGTAAAAGCTCAGCGTTTAGGATTTGAGTTTTATCAAACGGATAATATCTATCAGTTTTTGGAATATGCCAAAGAAGCGCATCCCGATTTTGTGGTGATGCGGTTTTATGACGGATTTAACAGTGATTGTTCCTTTATTAACGAGGTTAAAAAAGCCTTATGCCAAGAAGATGTTTGTCCGAAGATTGTATTTGACCAATCGACCGATTTTTCGGAAAAGAACTTTTTTGAAAATGCGGATATATGCGGAAAAAATTTGAATTAAAATTTTTTGATGTTTAAAACAATTCTTGTTGAAAATTATTTTTCAGTTCAATCATTGCCTGTTTGACGAGCGGAACGGTAACGGCACGCTTTAAGGCAAGCGACAAATCATCGACCTGTTTGACGAGCTTTTCGGCATAAGCAAATGATCTTTCCATGTTTTGCAAAATGTAGTTTAACACCTCACTTGTGAGGGTGATTTGTCTGTCGGAAAAAAGTTTGACAATCAGCGCTTCGAGCATTTGATCATCAGGTTGTAAAATCGGAACCGCCGGTACGATTTTTAATCGGGATGCTAAATCCGGCAGTTTGAACGGTATTTGAATAAACGATTGGGCAGAGGTAAACAAAATATAGCCGCCTTCGTTTTGATAAATATTAAATAAGTGAAATAAAGCTTCTTCATCAACTTTTTGAGAAACATTTTCAACCACAAGACACGGATTTTGAGCGTGAATACGCGGTATTTTGTTTAAGGTAATGTCGCATGCCTGCAAAATTTCGGTTTGTACGGGTTTGCTTGATGATAAGCAAACGTGCTGTGTGAAAATGTGTGCCAAATGCGTTTTGCCGGAGCCTTTCGGACCGAATATCAACATGGCAAAAAAAGGCCAGTTCGGCCATAATTTGATTGTCTGATAAGCATGATGATTACAATGAGATATCATAAAATCTTGCAACAAATATTGTTTGGTCGGTTCAAATATAAACGGAAATTGTGTGTTTAATTTAGTCATGTTTCTACCCGTTTAAAACCTCAAAAACTTTTTGCGTTAAGTCGCCCAAGCTGTACGGCTTGGCTAAAAATGTGAAATCTTCGTTGCCGCTCAGCTCTTTGATGGCCATTTCTTCCGAATAGCCGGAAGCAATAATAATTTTAATGTTCGGTTGACGTTGTTTGATAAGTGTGGCAAGTTCGGTGCCCGACATACCGGGCATAACCATATCCGTAATGAGCAAATCAAAAGAGCCTTCTTGTTCAAGAGCATTTTCACCTGAGCCGGCACCAACCACATTAAAGCCTTTTTTCTTTAAAGCACGAACACCGAATGCACGCACGGAGCTTTCATCTTCAACAAATAAAATATTTATTTTGGAAGTGTCTTGCAAAGAGGCTTTTTTATCCGTTTTGTTTACATTTAAGCCGAAAATGAGTTTCGGTGCCTCGCCGGATACATCGGTTAAGACGGGTATGATTGTTTCGGATTTTTGCTTTTTGGGTGCCGGTGTTTCCGGCGTTTTGAGAACGCGCGGGAAATAAATTTTAAATGTTGTGCCCCGACCTTCCTGACTTTCGACTTTTATTAACCCTTTGGATTTACTGACAATACCGTAAACAGTGGCCAATCCGAGCCCCGTTCCCGAACCGACAACGTTTTGTTTTGTGGAGAAAAACGGGTCAAAAATGCGTGACAGATTTTCTTTTTTAATGCCGCATCCCGTATCTGTGACGCTGATGACGATGTAATCGCCGGCAGCCACGATATCATCACCGAAAGAAGTGTTTTCAATAAGCGTTTCAATATGGGTGTTGATTTTTAAGATACCTTTTAAATTCATGGCGTCTTTTGCGTTAATGGACAAGTTCATAATGACTTGTGTGAAATTAACGGGATCAATGTATATGTAGCCTAAATCAGGGGCATGTGTTATTTCAAGTTTAATTTGTTCGCCTAAAATACGTTTAAGAAAACCGTTTAAATCGGATAAAGATTCAACAACATCCAAGAGTTTCGGGTTTGAGGGTTGTTGTTTGGAATAAACAAGCAATTGATGAACCAAAGCAGCCGCACGCACCGCACTGCGCTTTATTTCGGTCAGATCTGCAAAAGAAGGATCTCCGATACGGTGGCGTTGCAACAATAAGTCGCAATAACCGATCATAGCCGTTAATAAATTGTTGAAATCGTGTGCAACACCACCGGCGAACTGCCCCATGGCCTGCATTTTTTGAGCTTGAGAAAACTGATGTTCCAAAGTTTTATTTTTGGTGGTGTCGTTAATAAATAAGATTAAACCGTTTAAGGAAGGTGTTTTGTTATAATCCAGATAGTGCGGTGCAACGGCAACGGAAACGGGTTTCCCGAAATTTAAGGTTGTTTCGAATTCGGTTAATTTTGTAAAATTTTTTCTGTTTTGGTATTCATTGTATATATGTTCCAAACGCTTCAAATCGGTTTTTTCGAAAAAGTCCGATAAATGCGCGTTTTCAAGATTGTTGTTAAACAACTTAACAGCCTGCGGATTGCACGCATTGATAACACCGTTGGATAAAACATGCAATACGGCCATCGGATTGTATTGAAATAAGAGATTATATTCATTTTGCAATTTGTTTGATAAGGCCAGAAGAGATTCATCGGTGGGTATGTTTTTTAATACCAAACCGCGTGCTTTAAGCCGGTTGGATTCTTTGTATCTGTTTTGGGTTATAAAAAGTTCAAGATTTTCTTGGGGTGTTTTGAAAAAGACCAAACCGGAAAATTCGATTAAATTTGCATCAAAAAGCGGGCTGTTCGTATTGGAAACAAAATCGGTTAACGGATGATTGAGAATATCTTGTTTTTCAAGATTAAGGATTGAGGCAAACGTATCATTGGCATATTCAATACAGCCCTCCTGATTTAAAACATATAAACCCAAAGGCATATTTTGAATAAATAAATGTAACTTTTGCCGCTCCTGTTCCATGATTTTTTCCATGTTTTGCGCGGCCGTAATGTCTTCCAAACGCCATAAAAAGTATGTTTCTTTTTGGATTTTCGCAATGGAAAATTCCGATTGAAAAATATCATTTTTTTTGAGATAAATCGGCTGAACGGAAACATTAAAAAACCGTGTTTCTTTTTCAAAACAAAGTTCCAAAATAACATTTTCGCTTTTTAAATTTTGAACGGCTTGTTCCAAACATTCCAAATTCAGTTTATTTTGTGTGTCGGCAAAAAGATGGTGCTTTAAGAAAGGCAAAATATCGTCTTGTTTGAAAAATTGCACGGCCGGTTTGTTTTGGATAACAACGTCAAAATCCGCATTGTCAATTCGGCTGATGAGAGTGTTGCTTTCCAAAATAAGATTGGCAAATCCGCCATATGTTAAAGCACGTTCACTGTCTGAAACCAAAATAATGGCAATGGAAATAACAACCGATGTGATAACAAGCGTTAAAGATAAAAACAGAAACGAATGGTGCGGAAAAATAAAAAGAAGCAAGATGCTTGTTGCTAAGGCAATAACGGCATAAACAAGACTGACCAGCATTTTTTCAAACTGGCGGTCAGGTCTTGTTAAATCCTTCTTTTTAAGCATGCCGTGGGTTCCTTGTTATGTTGTTAAATCGGGCTCTGTTTTACCCGTGAGCGCGGTGATGTCTGCAAGAATCATCGCTACTTTCTTTAAGGGGTTGAGAACTTCTTGCGGGTTTTTATCGAAATCCGCCACATCATATGACTCGACATACACGCGCAATGTGGCGCCGTTCGTGCCCGTGCCGGAAAGACGGAAGCAAATGCGCGCACCGCCTTCAAAATAAACAAGCAAACCGTTCTTGGTGCTTTGTTTATCAACGGGATCGGTGTAGATGAAAGGATATGCTTTTGTGACTTTATAATTTTCGAAAACTTTGCCTTCAAATGTGGGCAGGTTTGCTTCCAAATCGGCCATCAATTTGTCGGCCACATTTGTGTCGATACCGTCAAAATCATACCTTAAATAATATGTGCGGCCGTATTTTGCCCAAAAGTCGCGCGTGATTTGTTCAACCGATTTGCCGGTGTCGGCAATGATGTTGAGCCAGAATAAGATTGCCCAAATACCGTCTTTTTCACGGATGTGTGATGAACTTGTGCCGAAGCTTTCTTCGCCGCAGAATGTGATTAAATTTGAATCCATCAGGTTGCAGAAATTTTTCCAGCCGGTCGGAACTTCAAAGTAATTGATGTTTAAGCGTTTGGCAACATGCTCGACGGCGGTCGATGTGGCTGCGCTTTTGGCAACGCCCGTAATGCCTTTTTTATAGCCCGGAATGTGATGGTAATTATCCGTTAATATGGCGAGACTGTCGGAAGGCGAAACAAAGAATTTTTTACCTAAAATCATGTTTCGGTCACCGTCGCCGTCATTGGCACCCGCAAAATCAGGCGCATTGTCGGAATACATTAAGTCAACCAAATGTTTGGCATATACAAGGTTCGGATCGGGGTGCAACCCGCCGAAATCTTCAAGCGGTTTTGCCTGATGTACGGAACCTTTTTTTGCCCCGAGAATGTCCTCGAAAATTTTAACGCCGTAAGGACCGGTAACGGCGTTCATTGCATCAAAGACAAATGAAAAGTTTGTTTTGAAAAGCTTTTTGATGGCATCAAAATCAAAAATAGATTGCATCATCAAAAGATAGTCTTCAATGGAATCGATAATTTCAATTTCCATACCGTTTAAGGTTTGTGTGCCGATTTGAGATAAGTCAACATCATCTGCTTGAAGAATTTTATATGAAGAAATTTCTTTTGTGCGTTTGTAAATGTTATCTGAGATAAGAGATGAGCATTGACCGCCTGTTTTGGTGGCGTATTTAATGCCGAAATCGCCGTTGATGCCGCCCGGATTATGCGAGGCTGTGAGCATTAAACCGCCGTCGGCACGGTATTTTAGTAAAATACAAGATGATGCCGGTGTGGATAACATACCGTTTTGGCCGATAATTAATTTTTTCATGCCGTTTGCGGCAGACATTTTAATGATTTTTTGCAAGGCAA
>JAGCOI010000115.1 GCA_017645485.1 Alphaproteobacteria bacterium
AGCCGACCGGCAAAAGAAGCAAGTGTAGGCAGTGCGGCCGATGCGGCATTTTTGATGGAAAATGCACGTCGGGTGATTATTGTTCCGGGGTATGGTATGGCTGCTGCAGGTGCACAGTATGCACTCAAAAATATGGCGGATATATTGGAAAAAAAATATCATGTCGATGTTAAATTTGCCATTCATCCCGTTGCCGGTCGAATGCCCGGACATATGAATGTTTTATTGGCAGAGGCAAAAGTAGATTATGAAAAAGCGGCCCCGCTTGATGAAATTAACGCAGATTTTGAAACGGCCGATGTGGCTTATGTTATCGGGGCAAATGATATTACAAATCCGAGTGCCAAAACCGATTCTTCTTCACCGCTTTACGGCATGCCGATTTTAGATGTTTCAAAAGCCAAAACGGTATTTTTTGTAAAACGTTCTCTTGCGGCAGGTTATGCGGGCGTTGACAATCCGCTGTTTTTTGAAAGCAATACATTGATGCTTTACGGTGATGCAAAAAAAGTAACCGAAGAAATTATTGCCGATTTATAAATATTTATTGCAAAATATGTTGTTCATTGTTTTTTTTGTCGGGTGAAAGATATATCCGGTTGCTTTGTTTGGCATATTTAAAAACTTCTTCGGCAAAAGCTTTTTTGGCAATGTATGTTAAAAAAAGAGGTTTTTCGAGCTTGAGTTTGCCGAGTGTTTCTTCCAAAGCTTCAAATGTGTCGTAAATGGTTGTGACGAACATAATGTTTTTTTCAAGTTGTGAAGAAGTGTTTTGTTGTGTGTTCAAATTTTGCATTTTTCCTCTCTGTACCAAAGATGATTTGTGAGACTTAAAATATGAGAGAAAAAATTTTTTTAAAGATGATATCAAAGCTATATTGACAAGCTTCAGACAGCTTATATTAAATGCGGCGGGCGCACGGTTTGCTTTTTATGTATTTTAAGGTTCGAATCGGGACAGAGGTATTCTTTGTTTGCCCATTTTTGGATGAGCACGTCAATCAATTCCGAATCAACAATTTGATCGTTTTGAAGAGGGAATCTTTTGAGTAAGTCGGCATAAATATAATTTGCAACGTTAACCTTCATGCAATTCTCCTTTGCAATGCAAAATATATGTACTCAAAATGAGCATAAAAAGGCTTATAGAACTAAAGTCTATGTTCATAATTTGATTTTTATGTTTTTTGCTTGACAGGGTAGGGAAAAATTAAGTTGCTTGAGGCGAAAGACGAGGAACCGATAAAAGTTTATCAGAAGCAATGGGACGACTGAATAAAAAAAAGGAAGGTTTTTAACCTTCCTTTTTTTATTCATCAATAACGTATCCCCAAAGATTAGGACGTCGAGGATAGGATATGCCGTAATATTTTTTAATTTCCGGCTTGTGATTTACAAAGAAACATGCTTCTTTGCAATCATCCATTGTGAAGTGTGTCGGCACCCAAGGATCCGGAGAAGTCCATTTGAAATGGTTGACAAGCACGTCTTTGGTGCAGGTAGCGGCATTTCTTGAAACGAGAAATACTCTTTTCATGACCATCTTTTCTAAGATGCAGGTATGATCTGCATCATATGCGTTCTGGGTAAACAGTTCTTTATTGACCTGTTGTTCGCCGAGAACGATGGTTTCTGTCTGCTCTTCTTTTAAGAGAGGTTTTTCAAACCTGACCAGTTTTGCCGGAATGGCATATACGGTGTTTAACCCGAGCGGGGAAATTAAGACCTTACGCTCTTGCTTTTTAAAAAGCGGTTTTTTCTCATAAGCGTAGAAAACAAAATGTCCGAATAAATCTTCCGGCTCTTCGAAAGCAGGCAGATTGTTGTTTTCAGCGTAGTTCGAAAACAAGATTTTGGTAAAACACAGCTTTTCGGTGCCGAGGAGCAAACCGATGCGAATCTTTTTAGGATTGCCGTGAAGTTCAAAAAGTTCTTTGACGTCTTTTGTGCAAAGAACCGTTGATAACGGTTGTTTGTTCTTTTCCATAAATGTATGAATTAAAAATTTGACATATCTATATATAAGTGCGTTACAAGCTAACTTATTTCTTACGTTTTGTCAAGTATTTTAAAACATTGTTAAAATAAGCAAATACTGAAATATTTTTTAAATATATATTGACTTCGGTATTTTTTTTGTTTAGTTTGCACCTTAGCAATTTATGATGATAAAAATTATTCGCTTATAAATTATTAGTCCTTTGATATACTGTTTTTCTTTGTGAAAAGAGGGCAGTATGCACATTGCTTGAAATGTTGAGTAGTGTGTTGCATAGCTTAAAGCTATTTTTTTACTGTTCTCCTTTGATAAAAAGGGGTTCGGTGCGCGTGTGTTGCTCAATTTCCTATCCTCAATATTTTATTGAGCAACGATTACAGATGCTGCCTTCTTTGTGAAAAGAGGGCAGTTTTTTATTACTTTTATAAAATATCAAGAAATTACGGGCTTGACTTTTGTCAGTTTTTTATTTAAGTTGCGGGTATCAGTTTACAATTATAGATAATTATTTAAAAAAAATATTATTATCTTCAGTCCTTTGATATACTGTCTTTCTTTGTGAAAAGGGGTTCAGTATGAACGTTACTCAGAATGTTGAGTAATATGCAGAAGAAGTTTTCTTCATAAAAGGTTAGTATTTTTACTGTTTTCCTTTGTGAAAAGGGGACTGTAAAGGCATTGCTCGATTTGGCAGAATTGTTGGTTTGTGTATGAGCAATGCATATGTTGTTAGCACTGCCCTCTTTGTGAAAAGAGGGCAGTTTCTTATTATTTAAGTGCGTTTATTATTGAAGGCAGGATAAAAAAATATCCTCTGAGAACTTATCTGTCAGAGGACTTTTGGTAGGGGTGAGGAGACTTGAACTCCTACTTCCGAAGGAAACAAGATTTTGAGTCTAGCGCGTCTACCAGTTCCGCCACACCCCCATATCGGATGAAGAATACATAACTGATTTAATTTCATTCGTCAATAGTTTTTTTATTTATTTTTAAAAAAAATGTGGTATATTCATTTGCATCGGATTTTTATAAAGGACAATACATGGATGTTTTAGAAAAACAAGCGGATCGGTTGTATGATGATAAAAAGTATCAGGAAGCGCTTGATATTTATCTTTCTCTTGCAAAAAAATATCCTAAAACAGAAAAATATTCCATTTATTGCGGTAACTGTTTTGATGCTATCGGGGATACCTCGGAAGCCATTCGTTATTATAAAAAAGCTTCAAAATTAAATCCCGTATCGACGGTGTCGCTTTTGGCGCTGGCCAATTTGTATTATAACAATGAAGATTACGAGAATGCGGTCAAATTTGCACATATGATTGTGAAAAAATTTCCGGATAATGCATCGGCAAAATTGATATTGGGTAATGTGGCTTATTGCCAAAGACAATACGAAAAGGCATTTGAATATTATAATGAAGTGTACGCGCAAAACAAAAAAAGTTATATAGCGCTTATTAATATGGCTAATACATGTTATGACTTGGCGCGATATGTAAGAGCCGTGGATTATGCCACGAGTGCATTGAAACTTAATCCGGCGAGCGTTGATGCTTATATCATTTTAGGCAATTCTTATTTGGAACTTAATAAAACCGAAAAAGCAGAACTTAATTTACTCAAAGCTCTTGATTTTAAGAGCGATAACCCGTGGATATATAATTCACTCAGTCGTTTGTATCAAAAATCGGAGCAGTGGGAAGATGCTTTGAACTTTGGTTGGAAATCTGTTTTGTTCGCGGGTGATGCACAAGAAGCGCAACATATCAATTTTGGGTATCTGTTGTATGAATGTGTTGATGAAAAAGGACCTGATGTTGCTGTTTCGTATGCTAAAAAATGGCAGGAAGCATATCCGAAAAACAAATTAGTGCAATATATGGCTGCGGCTGTTTTGGAAGATAAAAAAACCAAACAGGCCGATACGGAATATGTAAAAAAGATTTTTGATGCGTTTGCAGAAGACTTTGATGAAACCTTAATCGGGTTGGAATATCAGGTACCTCAATTGATTGCCGAAGCGGTTGTTAAATATTTTAAGAAAGATTTTTGGAAAAAAACAAAATATTTGGATTTGGGTTGCGGTACGGGATTATGCGGGCAAATGCTGAAACCCGTTTTAGGGTATCATACGGCCACCGGTGTCGATTTGTCGGCAAAAATGCTTGAAAAAGCACGGGCAAAAGGTGTTTATGATCGACTTGAAAATAAGGAAATTATTGAATTTGTAACACAAGATACAGGCCAATATAACTTGGTGACGGCAGGTGACGTTTTGACGTATTTCGGAGATTTGAAAAAGTTGTTCGAGGGTGTGGCTAAGGTACTTAATTTAGGCGGTATGTTTGTTTTCAGTATTTCGGAAAATATGTTCAATGACGCGGATTATTCAATTACACCGTCAGGGCGCTTTGTGCATAAGCTTGATTACATTATGGCCTTGCTGAAAAAAAATGGTTACGGAAAAGTAGCCCAAGACAGAAAAGCCTTGAGAAATGAGGGTGATAAGGTTGTGTACGGCTATATTATCGTTGCCGAAAAATCGATGATTATTGAAAAATAAAAAACACAAAAAAACGCACCATTTGTTATGTGCGTTTTTTTTATAGCTCTATTTTTGATTAGTTAGCTTGTTTTTTCTTAACAATTTGTTTTTTGATAGCTTTTGCTTCAGGAGTCAAATCTTTAGCAGATGCTTTTTCAAGATAAGAATCCAAACCGCCGTTATGTTCAATTGAACGGAGTGTTTTTGAGCAAATTTTAAGCTTAAAAACTTTATTTAATGTTTCACTGAGCAAAGACACAACATGCAAATTGGGCATGAAACGACGACGCGTACGATTGTTTGCGTGGCTCACATTGTTGCCAGATTGAACGCCGGTGCCTGTTAAATCACATTTTTTAGCCATTTTAAAAAAT
>JAGCOI010000116.1 GCA_017645485.1 Alphaproteobacteria bacterium
TAAAAAATATTGAAGTTGAAAAAATTTTTGCTACACTGGGTTTAGAAGAACATTTAAGCCCAAGTCGCAGAAACGGAATGGTCTCTATGGTCGAGAAAATTCGGTTTTATGCGGCAGGCAAGGATAAATAAATGAATATTCATGAATATCAAGCCAAAAAACTTTTAAAACGATATAAAATAAATATACCTAAAGGGGCCATTGCTTATACGCCCGCAGAGGCTGTTGAAGTTGCTCAAAAGATATCTGCATCAGGTCCGTGGGTTTTAAAGGCTCAAATTCAAAGCGGTGCACGTGCAAAAGGGCATTTTTTAAGTAAAAGTACAGCGCATATTTCCGGTGTCGAGTTTGTTAAAAATACGCAAGATATTTATAGTGTTGCGGATAAAATGCTGGCAAACAAGCTTGTAACGCCGCAAACGACTTCTCAAGGTAAATTGGTCAGTAAAATATATGTGGAAGCATATGAGCGTACGAAACGCTCTTTTTATATCAGTTTTGTGCTTAATCGCATAGAAGCTTGTGTAACGCTTTTGGTTGCCAATGAAACAGATAATATTGTGGATTTGGCTCAAAAGGATAGGGCTTCTATTTTACGAATAAATTTTAATCTTAATCAGAAAATTAAAAAATGTGATGCCGAACATGTTTTACAATTTTTGAATTTAGATAAGTCTGTTCTTTTAAGATTAAAATCATTCATTAAAAATCTATATCAAGCTTTTTTAAGTTTAGATGCCACAATGCTTGAAATTAATCCTGTGGCGTTAAATCAGTCAGGTGATTTTGTTGCGCTTGATGCTAAAATTTCGTTTGATGATAATGCACTTTTCAGACATCCTGATGTTAAAAAAATGCATGATGATTACGAAGTAGGCGAAGATTGCTTAAAAGCCTTAAAATGCGGGTTTAAATATCACGAATTTGAAGGCGGTAATATCGGATTGATTGTGAACGGAGACGGTTTGGCATTAGCCGTGCGTGATTATTTAACGCAGATGAAAGAACAAACAGCCTGCTATTTGAATATAAAAGGCGGCGTTGATGATGAAAAAATTGCAGACGGCTTGAAAATGATGCTGACTAATCCTAAGGTTGAAGGTATAATTATTAATATTTTGGGTGGTTTCTTAAGATGTAATTTGGTTGCAGACGGTATTATATCCGCAGTGTCTGAAATCGGACTGAATATTCCTCTTGTAGCGCGTTTTGAAGGTACAAATAAAGATGAGGCAAAAGAAATATTGCAATCAAATCATTTTGATTTTTTAACGGCAGATAGTCTGCAAGAAGCTGCGTTAAAGCTGATTGAAGCTATAAAGGAGGCAGATTAAATGTCGATTTTGGTCAATAAACAAACACGCCTTTTAATTCAAGGTATAACAGGTTTGCAGGCATCGTTTCATACAAAACGTATTATTGAAGGCGGAACGAATGTTGTGGCGGGTGTTTCGCCACATTCGACCACACAAAATCATTTAGGTGTGCCGATTTTTCGTTCGGTTAAAGAAGCTGTCGAAAAAACACGGGCAAATGCCAGCTTACTGTGCGTACCGGCTCAACATGTTAAAGAAGCCGTTAAAGAGGCATTAGATGCCGGTATAAAACTTTTGGTTGTGATTTCTTATGGCGTGCCGATTTTAGATGTTCTTGAAATTCATCGTATGATTAAAGAAAACCATGCCATATTAATCGGGCCGAATACGCCCGGAATTATTACACCTATGGAAGCTTGCCTTGGGGTATTTCCCGAAAATATTACTCAAAAAGGCCATATCGGGATTATTTCTCGTTCTTCAACTTTAACTTATGAAGCAATATTGGAAACAAACAGAGCGGGAATGGGGCAATCCACGGTGGTCGGTATCGGTGATGATTTGATAGCAGGATGCCATTTTGATAAAATGATTGAATTGTTTCATCAAGATGATGAGACAAAAGCAATTGTGCTTATCGGGGGTATCGGTGGCGCATATGAAGAACAAGGTGCCCTTTATTACAGTGCCTTGAAAAACAAAAAACCATTAATCGTTTATATTACGGGCGATGAAAATGCAACTGATGATATGGGCTATGCCAGCGATATTATTACGCATGGCAAAGTGACGGTCGAAGATAAAAAAAATATGTTTAAGAAAGCCGGCGCCGTTGTTATGGACAGTATTGATGACTTACATCAAATTTTACAACAACTGAAATTAAATGTTAATTTTAAAGATAAA
>JAGCOI010000117.1 GCA_017645485.1 Alphaproteobacteria bacterium
ATTGTTTTTGATATCGGTGTATCTTCCATGCAACTTGATGATGCCTCTCGCGGCTTTTCTTTTTCAAAGCCGGCTTTTCTCGATATGCGCATGTCCTGTGAAGGATTAAGCGCCTTTGATATCGTAAACACTTATGATGCCAAAGAAATTGCCGATATTTTATATTTATACGGCGAAGAAAAAAAATCGCGTCAAATCGCACAAAAAATCATTGAACAACGCTTGGTTCAACCGATTAACACCACAACACAACTTGCGGATATCGTTCATAGTGTTCTCGGCAAAAAAATCGGCACCACCGATTCGGCAACACGCACCTTTCAAGCCTTGCGTATTGCTGTTAACAACGAATTAAGCGAACTTCAAACAGCTTTGCAAAAGGCATCCGAACTTTTAAAACCGGAAGGACGCCTTGTTGTGGTCGATTTTCACTCGCTTGAAGATAGAATTGTGAAAACCTTTTTTAAGGAAAATGCCGATAAAAAAGAGCATGTTTCACGCTACAAAGCAACAACTTCCGTATCCGACAAATTATTTTCTTACATTTCCAAAGTTTTTTTACCATCTGCTTCACAAATAGCTTCCAACCCGCGCGCACGTTCGGCAAAAATGAGATTTGCCGTAAAAAATAAAGGAGTATCAAATGATTAATACAAAAACAGCTTTTATGGCCTTATGGTTTACATTAACCTGCATTGTTATTTTCGGATGTTTTGTCTTAAAAAATCAAGTACATGATTTAGAGGCAGAACTCTCAAAGATTAATCAAAACATTGCCTCCGATATACGAAATATACATATTCTGAAAGCGGAATGGGGAAAATTGAACACACCTGACCGTTTAAGAAAACTGGCTACAGAATATGCTTCTTTAAATAAAATTAACGCTAAACAAATTATTAACTATGATGCGTTACCATTTGAAAACGAATCGTCACAAATTAAAATTGCGACAAGTGATAAGGCACATTTAAAACAATTGGTCAAAGCAGAGCGTTAACAGGGGGAAAAATTGTTACCTTTAAGACTATCGTCCCAAAGACATTCGAGAAGTGTATCAAGACCGTCTCTGAACGCTTTTAACGATAAGTCTTTGTTTGAACAAACAGATAATCCGGCTGCGGTTCAAACATGCAAGCAACGTATGAAAGTTGCAGCTCTTGTTTTTGTTGTTGCCTATTGTGTTATCAGCTTAAAGGTTATTGCTGTATGTTTGCCGCACGGCATTAAAATTAACCTGCCCCAAACGCATATGTTTCATGAACAAATTATCGAATCGCCGATTTCACGTGCCGACATTTTGGATAGAAACGGCTCTATCCTTGCCACATCGCTTCCAACCGTTAACTTATATGCAAATCCGAAAAAAATTCAAAATGCGGAAGATGCCGCCGAGAAACTGTCATTTATTTTTCCTGATTTAAGTTTTGAAGATATCTATAAAAAACTCACAAAAGAAAATAGTTCGTTTGCAATGATAAAACACAATTTATCTCCCGAACAACAAGCCGAAGTTAACGCGCTCGGCATTCCTGCGCTTGAGTTTCAAACAAGTGAAAAACGTGTATATTTGCAAAATAATTTATTTGCACACGTTGTCGGTTATACGGATATTGACAATATCGGCAAAACGGGGGTTGAAAGATCCATGCACAAACGTTTAACCGAATCTTCCAAGCCGTTACAACTAACGCTTGATATCGGCATTCAAGATGCCGTCCGCGAAGAACTTGCGGTTGCCTTAAAAAAATTCAAGGCAGAACGCGCTGCGGCTATTTTAATGGATGTCAACACCGGTGAAGTTTTATCCCTTGTTTCTCTGCCCGATTTCAACCCGAATATCAGCATTCCCGTCGGTGACACTTCTTTATTTAATTTCATCACACTCGGCATATACGAACCCGGTTCCGTTTTTAAAACCTTTAATACCGCACTCGGACTTGAAAGCGGTAAAGTTAAAGTAACCGACAAATTTGATGCAACAAAACCGATTATTGTGCAAAAGCGTCGAATCAGCGATTTTCATGCCAAAAACAAATGGCTCTCCGTCGGCGAAATTCTGACACATTCTTCAAACATCGGCTCTGTTCGAATTGCCGAGCGTGTCGGTAAAGAAGGTCAACGCGAATTCTTAAAAAATCTCGGTTTTTTTGATACCGTTAAAGATTTTGAACTGCCCGAAAAAACCGCACCTCGTTTCAGAAGCGAAAAAAGCTGGACACCGATTACCGTTGCCACGGTCTCTTACGGACATGGTATTTCCGTTACGCCCTTACATATCATCACCGCCTTTTCCGCTCTTGTAAACGGGGGTATTTATCACACACCGACCATTATTAAATCCGACACACAAAAAATTTCAAGACGTGTCGTATCCGAACAAACTTCTGATCAAATGCGACCGCTTTTACGCGATGTCGTTTTGTACGGCTCCGGCAAAAAAGCAGACGTTGAAGGTTATGAAGTCGGCGGAAAAACGGGAACGGCCAATAAAAACGTTAACGGCAAATATTTGCAAAGCAGCGTTACAAATTCTTTCTTGGCAGCTTTTCCGATATCTCATCCGAAATACGCTCTTTTGGTTGTTTTAGATGAACCGCAAGGCATTAAAGAAACTTTTAACAGCAGATCATCCGGCTGGAATGCCGCACCGACAACAGGCAAAATTATTGCGGCCGTTGCCCCTCAACTCGGGCTTAAAGCCAATTTTGACATTAAAACGCAAAAAGCTCATATTAAAGCGGCAAAATAAAATTTCAAACAAACATTTTCTTATTTAAGAAATAAAACTTTTGTTTACATTTTTGGGCATTATTTTGTTTTTGTTATTGAAAAATTTACTTTTATTGCTTAACTTATATTTTGTATTAGTTGTATTGCAATTAAGTTTCATTGCGAACAACTCGCAATGAAAATGTTATTAAACCCATATGGAGAAAATTTATGAAAAAAACATTAAGTTTATTGTGCGCAATGGCAATGCTTGCCGGTTGTTCTTCCTTCTCTTCCAACGGCGGTTTGTTTGGCGGTAGCGAATGTGAAGCTAAAGAAGCTCGTGATTTCATGGCAAATGCCGAAGATCGTGTTTTCTTTGCTCTTGACAGCTCTGCTTTAACATCTAACGCTCAAGAAGTTTTGGATACACAAGTTAAATGGCTCAAAGCAAAACGCCACAACAAAACCAACGTTATCGTTCAAGGCTACTGCGATGAACGCGGTACACGTGAATACAACTTGGCTTTGGGTGAGCGTCGTGCTAATGCCGTTAAAGAATACTTAGTATCTCACGGCGTTGATGCTGACCGTATTTCAACTATCTCATACGGCAAAGAAAGACCTGCTGTTTTGGGTAGCAATGAAGCGGCATGGGCTCAAAACCGTCGTGCAGTTACGGTTGTTCGCACAAGCAACATGTAATCAGTCACCGAAAGGTTATAAAAAAATCTCCGGTCATTGCCGGAGATTTTTTTATTCTGTCATTGCAAGCCCTGTTTTTTTTCGGTCATTTCGAGCCATAGACGTAAAATCTCCCTCGGATTGTAATATCTGAGGGGTATTTTTTAGATTATCGTGAGCATACGTTTTAATATATTTTAACACATAAACGTCATAATGCATGCAGATATTTTTATAAACATGGGGATATAATATGAATTTAATCGAAACGAAACCGCTCGTTTTTACGGCACAATCAAAGAAAACTTTTTTTATGAGAATGCTTATTTGTAAATACGTATTTGAACATGGCAAAATCCCTTTAAACCCATTTAATACTTTCGGATATTTTTTATATGAGTTGGTTGATAGAGATTTTATCCGTAATGCAAATAATAATTTAATAGCTCGATGTGATGAAGTTTGGTTTTTCGGAGATATCGCGGACGGATGTGTTTTTGAAATTGAATATGCCATGAAATTAAAAAAGAAAATTGCTTTTTATAAAATGGATTCAACATACCAATCCATACAACCATGTCTTGTAGATGATTTAATTTTTGAAAACGAAATCACAACGGATATTGAAAAACTGAAACAAAAAATCAAAGCATATCAACAAATCTAAACTCATCATCTGCCATTTACAGAGGCATATACAAGGGGAAGGAAGAAACAATAAAGCGCTCTATAAAAGAGCGCTAATAAATGAAAGGAGAAAGAAATGATGAGAAGGGAGTGATCTATAAGGGACATAGAAGATAGAAGAAACCGCATTGAGCGACTTTCCCGTGTGTTAAGACAAAGTATCATAGGCAAGGTAAGGTTTAACGGGCGAGTTTTGAAGGGATTTTGAGGATATATCTGTTTTCAGGGAGGATAAGATAAAAATAAAGCGCTCTATAAAAGAGCGCCAATAAATGAAAGGAGTAAGAAATGATGAGAAGGGAGTGATCTATAAGGGATATAGAAGATAGAAGAACCGGCGGCGACCGACTTTCCCGTGTCTTAAGACAAAGTATCATAGGCGCGAGTGGGTTTAACGGCCGAGTTCGGAATGGGATCGGGTGGGACACCTCTGCTGTAACCACCGGTTCATCTATCCTCTATGAAGCTGAGAATGTTGAATAATGCAAATTATTTATACGTTAAGTAAATCAAGCCAATCAGATTATTAGTATCGCTTAGCTAAACACGTTACCATGCTTACACACGCGACCTATCGACGTGGTGGTCTACCACGATCTTAATGGGGATACCTAGTTTTGAGGTGGGTTTCCCGCTTAGATGCATTCAGCGGTTATCCCTTCCATACTTAGCCACCCAGCGTTGCTCTTGGCAGAACAACTGGTACACCAGAGGTATGTTCATCCCGGTCCTCTCGTACTAAGGACAAATCCTCTCAAGTATCCTACACCCACGGCAGATAGGGACCGAACTGTCTCAC
>JAGCOI010000118.1 GCA_017645485.1 Alphaproteobacteria bacterium
ATGTCATTTTACGTTTACTCATCCAAAGCTTCAACACCGATAGGTTGATTTTGTTTGTTCAAAACTAATTTTTCAACCTTCATTTGGGCGTCAGACAATTTCTTTTCGCACAATTTTTTTAAGCGAACTCCTTCTTCATAAACCTTAACGGCATCGTCCAATTTAATTTGCCCTGTTTCCAACTCACGCACAATTACTTCAAGTTTTTGCAAAGCATCTTCAAATGTCAGTTTTTCCATATCTTCGTTTTTCATCTTAAAACCAAAATCCTTTCGTTAATTTCTAAAATATTTTTATCCTTCTTTTGCCCCAAAATCAATCTCATTTTAAATCTTATAACAATTTGTCTTATTTAAAGCACTTTCATCATTTCTTAAATAAAGATAAAGGAGAAAACATGAATTTTGAAAAATATGCCACATTTTTAAAAGCCATTGCCAATGCAAAAAGACTTGAAATTTTAAATTATTTAAGCCATCATGAAATGTCCGTTACCGATTTGCAACAAAGACTCACATTGAGCCAATCGGCATTATCTCAGCATTTGGCGTTGCTACGTAAAGCGAAAATCGTACAAACAAGGCGAGAAAAACAAAAAATTATATACCGCATTGCAAATCAACCGACGCAAAAAATACTGCACTTTATTTATGAGGATTCAAAAATATGAGTAAAATCACATGGCAGGCAGGCACTTTACTTGCACCCGTTCCACCCGCACTTATTTCATCGGGCACCCCTCAAAAACCCAACGTCATGACGGCCGCATGGACGGGTATTATCGCTTCCGATCCGGTTTTAACGTATGTTTCCATTCGTCCGTCACGTTATTCTCACGAAATCATTTCTCAAAGCAAAGAATTTGTCATTAACGTACCGAATCTGCCTCTCTTGAAAACAACGGATTTCTGCGGTGTCAAATCGGGGCGAAATACCGACAAATTCAAAGCCTGCAACCTAACACCCGAAAAATGTACGCATATTTCGGCGCCTCAAATCAAAGAAGCCCCCATCTCGCTTGAATGTAAAGTCAAAAGCATTCAAAATTTCGGCACGCATGATATGTTTTTAGCTGAAGTATTAGCCGTCAATATTGATGAGCAATACATCAACAAAAACGGCGCGCTTGATTTAAGAAAAGCGGATTTACTTGCGTATGCACACGGATTTTATTACGTTTTGGGCAAACAACTCGGCAAGTTCGGTTTTTCGGTTGAAAAGAAAAAAACAATCAAAAAACGTCGTGCCTTAAAAGCAAAACTAAAAAACAAATAAACCATAAATCAATTCGTTAATTGATTAAAAAAAATTGTTTTTACAACCTGTTATCCGTGCTTTTGCAACAATCTTTAATCGGGCATTTTGCACAGTCCGGTTTTAAGGCTTTACATATATATCTGCCAAACAACACCAAAAGATGATTTGCATTTTTTACATAATTTATCGGCAAAATTTTCATTAAATCATCTTCCACCTCACGCGGTGTTTTACCTTTCGAAAACCCTAATCTGTGTGCAATTCTGAAAACATGCGTATCAACCGCAAGTGTCGGCTCATCAAACCACACATTCAAAACAACATTTGCCGTTTTACGCCCGACACCCGCAAGCTCTTCAAGCCCTTGTCGCGAATTTGGCACAACACCGCCGTATTTTTCAACAAGTGCTTTGCTCATAAGCATAATATTTTGTGCTTTATTATTATACAAGCCGATGGTTTTGATATCGTTTTTCAGTTTTTCCAAACCCAAATCAAGCATTTTTTGCGGTGTATCGGCAATTTCAAACAAACTTTTTGTTGCTTTGTTAACACCTTTATCCGTACTTTGTGCGGATAACATCACGGCAACAAGAAGCGTATATGCATTCTTAAAATCAAGTTCACAACGCGCATTCGGATAAAGTTCTTCCAAAAGGCGCATTATCCGTTCAATGTCAGATTTTGTTCTCACGCTTTCACACCTCCGGCACCGGCGGCTTTCGGGGCAAATTCATCTAAAGGCCAACGCGGTCTCGGCTTAAAATCAAGCGGTGAAACATAGCCTTTTTTAAAGCGTTCCAACCCAGCCCACGCAATCATCACACCGTTATCGGTGCAATATTTAATCGGTGGTGCGGCAAAAACCAAACCGGATTTATCTGCCAAATCTTTCAAAGCATTTCTTAAATATGTATTGGCCGCCACACCGCCCGAAACAACAAGATGTTTACCCTCGGGGCATTTTTCCTTAAAAATCCCGATGGCTTTTTTTAATTTTCGAACCAAACAATCGGTTGCGGTATATTGAAACGAAGCACAAATATCGGCAACATCTTCAGGCTCCATATCGGCATGCGTCACATCTTCATCGGGCGCATACGATTCAATAATTTTACGAACAGCGGTTTTCAGCCCCGAAAAAGATAAATTGCAATCATTTGAGCCTATAAGCGGACGCGGCAAAACAAACCTTTTTTCATTAC
>JAGCOI010000119.1 GCA_017645485.1 Alphaproteobacteria bacterium
CCTGCCGCAGCAATTTCCAAAGCACGTTTGGCGCTTTCCTGTCCTTTAATATCCGATAAATCCAATGTACTGTTTTTTAAATTCTGCTGTTTTTTCTCAGGCACGGGCAACACCTGCACACCCTTAAAATGGTTAATCAGAGCCAAAAGCGTCGGTGTTGCGACAATATCTTTCACACCGCCCCACACAGCCTCACTTCCCTGCGCGGCCGGACAAATCAAACCTTTTTCATCTCTGCATGCTTTAAGCGCCACGGGTAAAACACCGTTAATCGGCATAACACTGCCGTCCAAGCCCAATTCACCCAACACGATATATTTCATTAATTCTTCTTCGGGCAAAATCCGCATGGCAACCAACAAGGCCGCGGCTATTGCCAAATCAAAATGAGAACCTTCTTTAAGCAAATCAGCGGGGGCTAAATTAATCGTAATACGTTTGGCCGGAAAAGAAATACCGATAGATTCGAATGCCGCACGCACACGCTCTTTACTTTCCGCAACCGTTTTATCCGGCAGGCCTACAATCGTAAAAGCCGGCATACCCGTTGCGACCTGTATTTGCAAGTCAACATCCAAAACTTCCATGCCGCAAAAAGCGATTGTATTGACTCTTGTCTGCATTTATAAATTTACCACCTCGGAATTCTGTCCGTTTCACGCCAACGACGTATCGGATACGTGCCTGTCGTTAATGTATTTCTGTCTGCCGTAAATTTTGGTATATCCGTCAGTTTTACAAACCCGTAATTTTCCATATATTTGACGCATTCATCAATTGACATTTGCACCGAATCATGACAATACACCACATCTCGTGTTTTTAAATTTTCAAGCCCGATAACATTTTCTTTTGATGTTGTGTCAAGTGCTTCTTCATTATTTATGCTCTGATGTGCGCAAGCGGATAAACCCGCAAACAAAACGGCGACACAGATGCTTTTGATGTGTTTCATATCTGTTTCCTTTTCGGTTTACTGTTAAACCCATGATACGCTCAATTTGTTAAAATAATCTTTACGCTAAGGGCTTGTATTTCGGCACTGTTTTTCTTTATTTAAAAAATTATCCCCGATATGCACAAGATAAAAAATTTTTTTGTGCATTTATCAAAAAACTGTTGCACAAATATCATACATTAAAATTTGATTCGGACTGATGAACATGGAAAAACCTGATATAGATAAACTGCCCAAAAATATTGAAGCGGAACAAGCATTGCTCGGTGCCGTTCTTGCAAACAACAAAGCTTTTGAAAAAGTTTCGGAATTTTTAGAGCCGAAGCATTTTGCAGACAGCACGCACGCCAAAATCTTTGAAGTCATCGCAAACCTTATTAACAACGGCCATGCCGCCGATGTTATTACCCTTAAAAACTACTTTGAGCAACAAGGCTCTCTTGCCGATGTGGGCGGCATCAATTATCTAATCAAACTTTCCGACAGTGCTTCACCGATGACAAATGTCGAATACTACGGGCAATTTATATACGACAAATATTTACGGCGCGAGCTGATCGATACGGGATACAACATTGTCAATGCGGCCATTACCGAATCGGCCGATTTAACCGCCACCGACCAAATTGAAGATGCCGAACAACGTTTGTTTAACCTTGCCGACCAAGGGCAATCTCAAAGCGACTTTATCGAATTTTCAACGG
The DNA here is from genome assembly GCA_017645485.1 of Alphaproteobacteria bacterium. Lineage (GTDB taxonomy): Bacteria > Pseudomonadota > Alphaproteobacteria > RF32 > CAG-239 > UBA1254. The sequence goes on from JAGCOI010000119.1 coordinate 1,663, forward strand.
CACTCGGATCCACACTCGGCTTTATCGAACAAGCCTTTCAGCGCGAAGATAAACTTTCCGGTCTGCCGACAGGCCTTGAAAAACTTGATAAAAAATTAGGCGGTTTAACCAAATCAAATTTAATTATTATTGCCGGCCGACCGGCCATGGGCAAAACGGCACTTGCCACAAATATCGCCTACAATGTTGCAGATTTCATGAGCCGTGAAAAAACAATAGATAAAAAAGATAAAGGCGTTGCATTTTTTTCGCTTGAAATGAGTTCGGACGAACTGGCTTCCCGAATTTTATCAACCGTCACGCAAACCCCCGGTCAAAATATGCGTACGGGCGAATTAAACAATGCCGAATTTACGCGCATAGCCGCCGCCGTGCGCGAACTCGAAAACATTCCGCTTTATATTGATGACACACCGGGGCTTACCATCAACACGATTCGCACGCGTGCACGCCGCTTAAAACGCACCAAAGGTTTAGGTCTTATTGTTATTGACTATATTCAACTTATTGCCGGCTCTTCCAAACGTGCTGAAGTTAATCGTGTGCAAGAACTTTCCGAAATTTCGCGCGGTCTCAAAATTTTAGCCAAAGAACTGGATGTGCCCGTCATTGCCCTGTCGCAATTAAACCGCGGTGTTGAAAGCCGAGATGATAAGCGCCCGTTAATGTCTGATTTGCGTGAATCGGGTTCCATCGAGCAAGATGCCGATGTTGTGATGTTTGTTTTCAGAGAAAATTACTATATCCACAATGAAGAACCGAAACAAAAACAAAATGAAACGGTCGAACATTTTCAGCAACGTATTGCCGATTGGCAAAAACTTGATCGTGAAACACAAAATTTAGCCGAGGTCATTATCGGCAAACAACGTCACGGTCCGGTCGGCACGGTACGTTTGTTCTGGAACGGACAATATGCCCAGTTCGGCAACCTTGCCAATGAAGATGCTCTGCCCGAGCGAATCGGTGACTAAAAAAAGAACCTTCCGTTAAAGAAGGTTCTTTTTTTTAATTCATGTCCACCAACCTTTCTGGTTTTTAATGGATGAGAAAAACATGAAAGACGCTCGCCATTCTTGGCGCAAAGCTGCGTCTGTTTCATCAACAATCTTATGACCGATATAGTTGATTATCCAAGATAAGTCCAACCTCTGCAAGGCATCGGCCCAACGCATATCAGGATTCAACATATCTTTTTCCGACGGAGCCTCCATGCCGGACGGCATCAGAACTTTGCGCTCAATCGTTACAATGGTTTTACGACTTTTGCCCTCATAAATCCGAATGATTTTGGCAAAAACAGCACACAAGACAGCGGCTACAATAACCGCTACCACACCCAAGGTTATTAAAGCTTTTCCCATAAGACATATTTTTTAATTAGTTACACAATAATTATTTTGTAAAGTCATCTTAATATTGTTTTGTCTATATGTCAACACAAAAAATCACATCAGATATATTTTTATATATCTTCGTGTAAAAATATTTTTTCATGCGTCACAAATTGAAAGGCATTAAACAATTTATACGTCACACGCCCGCCTTCTCTTACACATTGAATCAGGGGCAACCCGAAAATCCGAACGGTTTTAACTTTTGAAGCTTCCGCCATCAAAGCAGGATGTTCTTTTTGCAAAAAGTTATGGATTGCCTTACTTGCGTTGGCCATTTTTTCGGCCTGTATCTTAGAGGTATTAGCACCATAATCCCGATAGCGATATAAAACTTCGGCAATATTGGCAAATTTTGTTTTGCCGATTAACCGACCCCACAGCGCATAATCTTCAGAAGGCGAATATTCTTCTTCATAACGCAGATTATTTTCATCTAAAACGGATTTTCTTATCATGGAAGAAGGATGCAAAATACTGCAATGATACATTAAATCACGTTCAATTTGTGAATTGATGACATATCTTTTTTTAAGTTTAATTTTCGGAAACCGCTCATACCATGTACCGACAACCCCCACATCAGGATGCGTATCCAAAAAAGCCACTTCTCTTTCAAACCTTTTTGAAAGGCAAATATCATCATGATCCATCACGGCCAAATATGCACCCCTGCTTAAATCAATCAATTTGTTACGCGAGCGCGATATACCCATATTTTTTTCATTTTTGAAATATCTGATACGTTCATCTTTATACGATTTCACAACATCTTCAACACTTTGCTCGGGACAATCGTCCAAAATCAAAAATTCAAAATTTTTGTATGTTTGTCCCAAAATACTTTCAATCGTTTCACGCAAATATTTTTCGGGTGTTTTATACACCGGCATCAAAACGGAAACTTTGGGTTGTTTTTGCACATTTTCATTGACCATCGTCTTATTATCCAAAAAATAATCAAAATATACCGCACCTTATACCACAACATCAAAAAAAACAACTCAAATTTTCGCTATCCGTAAAATCCGCCGCAACAACTCATAAGGTTCAAACAAAACGCTTAACTTATTTTTGCATATCGTGCATCTGCTTTTAATTTTTCAATTTCAATCACACATTTTTTATAAGCATTCGAATCATGACCGAATCTTAAAGCAATTTCTTCAAGACGTTCTTCAAAACTGAAATCTTCACCTTTCGGACCGGTTAACATATCGGCACAATCCAATATAAAAAGTTCATCACACATATTTTCAACCGTGGCATCACCGTGCAAAGCAACAATCTGCCAATATTTATAACCCGAGCGTTTCAATATCTTACCGCCGATTGTTGCATGAGAAGCGTTTACCCGACCGCCGTCGGTTGTTAAAAATTCATATCCCATATCATGAAGCATACCGAGCACAAACATATCTTCGGCAAACCGTGCGTCATTTTTTTTCAATTTCAAGGCAATTTCTTTGGCTTTGCGCGCCACACCTAAAATATGTTGCCACCTGTCCTCTGAAATCATTTTCAACCCTTTGTTTTCTTATTATAAACCATATTGATATTTTAATTTAAAAAAACAAGAAGTCAATAGAACAAGGCACGCAAAAATCCCGCCGAAGCTATATGGCGGGATTTTTATCTTAAAATAAATGGTGCCGGTTAGTAGACTCGAACTACCGACCCACGCATTACGAATGCGCTGGAACGCTGGCAAATTGATTTAACATCAATTTGACTAGTGACAGGCGAAATTGACTTCATTTGCAAGCTGCGACAGCACGCACCGCAAATGTTAGTCAATGAGTGACCGAAGCGCCGTTGCGTACCACGCAACAAGCAAGAGCTAGCAACGCAAAAATCCCGCCGAAGCTATATGGCGGGATTTTTATCTTAAAATAAATGGTGCCGGTTAGGAGATTCGAACGCCCGACCCACGCATTACGAATGCGTTGCTCTACCAACTGAGCTAAACCGGCGATGCGTTTTCTATATCAAAAACTTTTATCAAAAGCAAGTATTATTTTTATTTTTTTGAATCCGCATCTTCGGCATGTTTTTCATCGCCGTTGTGCACCACAACCTGCGGGAACGGAATCTCAATACCTTCTTCAATAAAACGCTTATTAATGGCAAAACGTAAATCGCTCGGAATAATCCAACCTTCCCAAATATTGCTTGAATAACAGCGCAAATCAAAATCAAGCGAACTTGTTCCGAAATTTGTAAAAATCACATAAGGAGCCGGTTTTTTCAAAACTTTCGGGTGATTTAAGGCGCACTCAAGCAAAATATCCCGCACTTTTTCAACATCCGAACCATAGGCCACCCCGACGCTCACATTCACACGGGTCCAATTATCGCCGTGCGTCATGTTAATAACCGAAGTTGAAAGCAATGTTGCGTTCGGCACAATCACGCTTGTTTTCTTAAATGTTTCAAGCTCGGTTGAACGAATATTGATTTGTTTAATTTTGCCCTCTTCGCCGTCAATATTCACCCAATCGCCAACCTTAAACGGACGCTCAAACAAAATAATCAATCCGGACACAAAATTGCTGATAACATTTTGTAAACCGAAACCGATACCGACGGACAACGCACCGGCAATCACCGTTAAGTTTGTGAGGTTTGCGCCCATCATAACAAC
>JAGCOI010000120.1 GCA_017645485.1 Alphaproteobacteria bacterium
ACATGTGATTGAATGTGCGTTGGCTCGTAATGTTGAAAAAGTGGTGGCGTTGTCAACGGATAAGGCTTGTGCACCGATTAATCTTTACGGGGCAACAAAACTTTGCTCGGATAAATTGTTTATTGCGGGTAATGCATACAGCGGTTCGAAAAAGACAAGATTTTCGGTTGTACGCTATGGTAATGTGGCCGGCTCTCGCGGTTCGGTTATTCCGTTTTTTCAAAAACTGGTGGCGGAAGGGGCTAAGAGTTTGCCGATTACCGATATGAAAATGACGAGATTCTGGCTTAAATTGGAACAAGCGGTTGAGATGGTTTTGTATGCTTTGGAAAATATGCGCGGCGGTGAATTGTTTGTTAAAAAGATTCCTTCAATGCATATGCCTGATTTGGCCAAAGCCGTGGCACCCGATTTGGATATACACGAAATCGGTATCCGGCCGGGCGAAAAAATTCATGAGCAGATGATTACAAAAGAAGATGCGCCGAATACTATTGAGTTTAATGATTTTTATATCATTTTGCCGCAAATGACATTCCAAAATATTTCTTTTGATTATGAGGGTGCTAAAAAAGTTGCGCCGGATTTTGAATATCATTCGGGCAATAACGACAGATGGTTGACCGTTGAAGATATGAGAAAGTTAATCAGCGAGATAGAGCAATAAAAATGAATACTTTTATTTGGGGCTTTTCGGAACGCTGGCGAAGCATTATAGACGATCTTGCAAAAGAAAACGTTCTAACCCCGAGGTTTTGGATTTTTGATATTCAAAAAAATGATGCGATCGGTGACATACACTATGCCAATAAATACTTTTTTTTCAGTGATAAGTGGCTGACGGTGTACGCCGATCGTATTAAAAAATATACAGAAGGTGTTCAATTTAACGCTAAAGTATATGATAAAGTTTATCAGCAGCTTTATCATTACATGGATTGCGAATCTCGCCATGAAAAACGCAAGATATATCCTTTTCATTATTACATAAATGAATTTAATTTAATTTATAATTTTGTTTATGCCGTTTTTGTGAAGGAAAATATTAAACTCTGTTTGTTGTGCGATTTGCCGCATGTGGGGCTTGATATTATTGCTTATCACATTGCAAAAGCGATGGGGATTAAGACTTTTATTTTCAAACAATCGATGGTTGTGAACAATTATTTCGGTATTTGTTATATGACAGATGAGGACGATTACGGTATTTTTGATTTTATGAAGGAGAAATTTCAAAACTCAAATCAGAAAATTGAAAAGAAGAAAACGGAAGATCTGTTTTATATGAAAAATGTCAATAAAATCACCTACAAAATGCTGAAAAGATATTTTCCGTGGAAAAGAAAATATGCACCGTTCAGAGAATATAAGAGAACGCTGAAGGCACTGATAGAGCCGGCCGATTATGCAAAAAAATATGTGTATTTTCCGTTGCACCTGCAACCTGAGGGCTCGACAACGGCTCTCGGCGGTATTTATTGCGACCAATTACTTGCTCTGGAAAAACTTGCCTCGATTGTGCCCGATGACTGCCTGATTTATGTTAAAGAAAATCCGAAGCAAACCGAAAAAATGCGCGGAAAACATTTTTTTGAAAGGTTGAAGCTTATGGATAAGGTGCGGCTTGTGCCTTTAGATGAAAGTTCTTACAAACTGATGATTAATTCTTTGGCTGTTGCGACAATTTCGGGAACGGTCGGTTGGGAAGCTATATGTGAGGGTAAACCTGCCATATTGTTCGGTAAATCATGGTATCAAAGTTTTGACGGTGTTTTCAAATGGCGTGATGATTTAGACTTTAATGAAGTGATCAATTATAAAATTGATTTTCAAAAAATCGAAAACCAATATAATGACCTTATTTCGAGAATGCCGAAAACGGTTATATCGGACGACTATTTGAAAGGTATTCCCGATTTTAACGAAAAAGAATCATGCGAAAATATGAAAAATTTAATTAAACGACTCGTTTTGGAAAAATAAAAAGGAGTAAACATGAAAACTTACGGATATGGAAAACAAAGCATTACGGAAGATGATATCAATGCTGTTGTTGAGGTGTTAAAATCGCCTTATTTGACGTGCGGTCCGAATGTTAAAGCTTTTGAAGATGCCATTTGTGCTTATACGGGTGCCAAATATGCGGTTGCCGTAAACAGTGCAACATCGGGACTTCATATTGCCATGATGGCCGCAGGTGTTCAAAGCGGTGATGAGATAATTACCTCGCCGATGACTTTTTTGGCCAGTGCCAATTGCGCACGGTTTTGCGGCGCAGATGTTAAATTTGCCGATATTGAAAAAGAGACGGCATGTATTGATCCGAACGAGATTAAAAAGCATTTAAGCTTAAAAACCAAAGCGGTTGTTCCGGTACATTTTGCAGGGCAATCGTGCGATATGGAAAAAATAAGCGAGATTGTCAGGCAAGCCGA
>JAGCOI010000121.1 GCA_017645485.1 Alphaproteobacteria bacterium
AAATTGACGTTAAATACGGTACGCTCGGCGAAACGATTGCGGATAAAGAAAAACAGCTTTTGGAAAAAGATGAAAAACAAATTTCCCAGTATCCGCTCGTACGGGCAATTTTAGATGAGTTCAGAGGTGCAAAATTCGATACGGTTTTGCGCGTTCAAAAAGACGAGTCGTCCGAAAAAGACGATGAGGAAGTAATTAACAATTTTGAAGAGGAAGAAGAATAATGCTTAATATTCAGGGTTTAATGAAACAGGCACAGGCAATGCAGGAAAAAATGCGCGAGGCACAGGAAAGGCTCGGCGGACAGGAGCGTGAGGGTACTTCGGGCGGCGGTTTGGTTAAGGTAACCTTAAACGGCAAGCATGAAGTTAAAAAAATATCCGTTTCACCGGAATTGATGAATAAAGATGAAACCGATGTTTTGGAGGATTTATTGGTAGCCGCTTTCAATGATGCACATCAAAAAATTGAGATTATGCAGGAAGAAGGTATGAAAGAGGCAACCGGCGGTATGAATTTCGGCGGTTTGAAAATTCCGTTTTAGGCTGAAAAATGGCACAATCCGATATAGATGTTTTAATAAAGCAGATTTCTAAACTGCCTTCGCTCGGTACGAGGTCGGCAAGAAGAATAGTTTTGCACCTGCTTAAAAACAGAGAGGTGATGTTGCCTTCGCTTATTGCTTCAATGCAAAGGGTAAGTGACAATATTAAAACATGCAAAATTTGCGGTAACTTTGATACACAGGACATATGTCAAATCTGTGCAAATGAAAAACGCGATTCAAAGATTGTTTGCGTGGTGCAAGATGTGACGGATTTATGGGCGATGGAACGCAGTGCCGTCTTTAAGGGTAAATATCATGTGCTCGGGGGTGTTTTATCGGCGGTTGAAGGCGTTTTGCCCGAAGATTTAAATGTTGAAACGCTGATTGGTCGCATTCAAAAAGAAGATGTTTCGGAAGTTATATTAGCGCTGCCCGCAACCGTTGACGGACAAATTACAAGCCAATATATTATAAGCCGCTTAAAACCCTTTGGTGTTAAAGTTTCGACGCTTGCTTTGGGTTTGCCGGTTGGCGCAGAGCTTGATTATATGGACGACGGAACGATTGAAATGGCTTTGGAATCGAGAAGGCAACTTTAAGGAGTTAAAATGGCAAAAGTTTTGGTTATCGGCGGTGCCGGCTATATAGGAAGCCATGTCGTTTTAAGGCTTTTGGAAAAAGGTCATGAAGTTGTTGTTTTTGATAATCTTTCAACGGGGCAAAGCGTTAATTTGTTTGATGAGGCAACATTTGTTAAAGGCGATATTTCGGATATAAATGCACTTGAAGAGTGCATGCGTGAAAATATAGATGTTGTTATTCATTTGGCGGCCAAAAAAGCGGTGGGCGAATCGATGCAAAAGCCTGATTTATACGCTTCGAACAATATAATCGGAACAATTAACATTTTAAATGCGATGGTTAAATTTAACGTTAAGCATATTGTGTTTTCTTCGTCGGCTGCGGTATATGGCATGCCCTTATATTTGCCGATAGATGAAAAACACGAAAAAAAGCCGATTAATTTTTACGGTTATACCAAAAGCCTGATGGAAGATATAATTGATTGGTATGCACGTCTTAAAGGGATAAGTTATATTATTTTGCGCTATTTTAATGCGGTCGGATATGATGCAAAAGGACGCGTGAAAGGCAAAGAACAAAATCCGCAGAATCTGTTGCCCGTGATTATGGAAGCCGCTGTCGGTAAACGTGACGGGTTTACCATTTTCGGAAAAGATTATGATACGGCTGACGGAACCTGTGAACGAGATTATGTGCATGTTTCGGATTTGGCCGATGCACATGAAAAATCGGTTAAAAAACTGATGGAAGGTGCGGATTCGTATGTATTAAATTTAGGTACGGGGTTGAGTGTGTCCGTTCAACAAATGGTTGATGCTGTTGAACGCGTGATTAAAAAGCCCTTAAAATATACATACGGCTTGAGACGCAACGGTGATCCGGCAAAACTTTCGGCTGATTGCAGGTTGGCGCAAAAGGTTTTGGATTGGCATGCAACGTATACAAACATTGACGATATTATTCAAACAACGTGGAATATGGAGAAATAAATGAACATGGGATTTTTAAATAGCACACATGCCGTTTTGAGCCAAAGTACGATGTGGACTGTTTTCGGGATAGCCGTTATAGTGCTTTTGGTGCTTGATTTGTGCGTTTTTAACCGCAAAAATGAAGAGCCGCATTTTTGGCATACGTTTTGGATTTGTGTTTTTTATATTGTGATTGCATTGATTTTCGGCGTTTTTGTTGTGTATGAAGAAGGCGCGGATAAGGGTATGCTTTATTTTACGGGGTATTTACTTGAGAAAAGTTTATCGCTTGACAATATATTTGTGATGTCGGTTATTTTTTCGGCCATCGGCGTTCCTTCCAAATATCAGCACCGCGTTTTGTTTTGGGGTATTTTAGGCGCGCTCGTTATGCGCGGTATTATGATTTTTTTAGGCGAGGCACTGGTTTCGAGATTTCATTGGGTGCTCTATATCTTTTCGGTGTTTTTGGTTTATACCGGTGCACACATGCTTTTTTCAAAAGAAGAAGAAAAGCCTTTCAAATCAACGAAAATTTATAAGGTGATGTCTAAAATTTTTCATGTGACGCATGAAATTAAAGGCGAACACTTTATTGTTAAAGAAGAAGGCAAATGGCATATTACGCCTTTGTTGTTTGCGCTTTTTATTATTGAAACGATGGATGTTATTTTTGCCTTTGACAGTATTCCGGCTATTTTCCTGATTACGCAGGACGTGTTTATTGTTTATACATCAAATATTTTTGCGATTTTGGGTTTGCGTGCGCTATACTTTTTGCTGGCCGCAATAGTCAACAAGTTTTTGTATTTAAAGCCGGCGTTGTCCATTATTTTGATTTTTATCGGGTTGAAAATTTTTACGCCGCATTTCGGATTTGAAATTAAAACATGGCAGTCTTTGACCTTTACGATGATTATGCTTACCGGCGGAATTTTGCTTTCGGTCTTAAAAGAAAAAAAAGCTTGCAAAACCGAAAAATGATGTGTATGTTGCACACGAATAAATAATCCCTTAAGTGAAATTGTAAATAGGAGAAAATATATGAAACAACTTGCCGGATCTATCAGAATAGGTTGGGTTATTGAGTACAAGGGCAAACCTTGGGCAGTGACAAAGGCACAGCACATTAAGCCGGGTAAAGGCGGCGCTTTTATGCAGGTTGAAATGAAGGCTGTGGAAGAAGGAACAAAAACAAACGAAAGATTCAGAACGGAAGATACCATTGAAAAAATGATGGTGGAAGACAAAGATTGCCAATTTTTGTTTGAAGATTCCAACGGATTAACGTTTATGGAAAACGAAACATTTGAACAATTTACAATGCCTGCCGATATTTTAGGCGATTCGCGTCCGTTTTTAACAGACGGTATGATTGTGCGTATTTCGCATATTAACGGTCGTCCGATATCGGTTGAATTGCCGCTTCAGGTTGTTTGCACGGTTGTTGATACGGAACCCGTGATTAAAGGTCAGACGGCTGCGTCTTCGTATAAACCGGCTATTTTGGACAACGGTGTCAGAATTATGGTTCCGCCGTTTATCGGTGTTGGCGAAAAAATCGTTGTCGGGACAAGTGAAGTCAATTACGTTGAAAGAGCAAAATAATGCCTTATATTTCACCATTGCTTACAAATATTGCGGAAGCGACGAAAAAAGCCGCTTTTATGCTGGACAGAGATTTTGCCGAATTGGAGCAGTTGCAAAATTCGGTGAACAGCATCAAAAATTTTGTGATGAATTCATATGCGAAAATTGAGCAAAATTTAAAAACGGAACTTGCACGGATAAGACCGGATATTCCGATTTATACGCCGTCAAATAAAGTTGTCGGTGCTTCTTATTTTGCGGTTAGTCCGATTGAGGGTTTAATCAATTTTGCACATGGAAATGCGGATTTTGCCGTTTCGGTTGCTTTGGTGGAAAATAATAAAATCGTATGCGGCATTATTTATAATCCGGCACGTGATGAAATGTTTTTTGCCGCTGCCGGTAAAGGTGCTTTTAAGGAAGGTGCGCGCAATCATGAAAGACTGCGCGTATCGTCCGTTAAAGAATTGTCTTCGGCACTTGTTGTTTCAACAAGCGGTTTTGAAGATGATTGTGCAAAACTGAGCGATATTCATCGTCGTGTTTTGCAAAAAACGGGCAATTTGCGTATCAGCGGATGCGTGGCACTTGATTTGGCTTATTTGGCCGGCGGTAAATATGACGCGCTTATCAGCTTAAACAACCATATTTGCTCGATAGCGGCAGGTATGCTTGTTCTAAAAGAAGCAGGCGGTTCGGTGCGCGCATTAAAACCGAAAGATATTCGATTGGAAGATGTTAAAGAAATCTTTGATTCGGGTGATTTAATCGCTTCAAACTTTAATCTGAATACCAAGATTTTTGATATTTTTAAATAAATGCTAAAAAAATACTTGAAAATCAAAACAGATTAGTTTATAAGGGCATAAATTTTATTTTAGAGTTTTAGTTGGAGAAATGTAATGAAAGAAGGAATTCATCCTGATTATCACGAAATCACCTATGTGATGACGGACGGCACAGAGTGCAAAACCCGTTCTACATGGGGCAAAAAGGGCGATAAGATGAATTTGGAAATTGACCCGAAATCTCATCCGGCTTGGACGGGTATTCATCGTGTGATGGATTCGGGTGGTCAGGTTTCTAAATTTAACAGCAAATATGCCGGTTTCGGTATTAAAAAAGGTTAATCAACTGACAGAATTTAAGGAGTCGCCGATTTGTTCGGCGATTTTTTTGTTTAAAACAATCCCGACGAAAAAATCGGCGGGGTTGTGTTTCAGAGGGGGTGAATGGGACGGAGGCAGGGCGACGAGGGAGATTGCCGCGGCGACAGGTGGTCTAGCAACGCGATGCGTTGCTTCGGTCACTTGAGAGATTGCCGCGGCGACACAGTCGGTCTAGCAATGACAGTCGGAGTCTCGGGAGATTGCCACGCAGTTTTCAACCGCTCGCAATGACATTTTGAGGTTATTTTC
>JAGCOI010000122.1 GCA_017645485.1 Alphaproteobacteria bacterium
AACAGCATTAACTTTTTGCCTGTCAGAAATAAGTTTTTCACCTTTTGGCAGACAGACGGCATTTTTTATTACGATAAAAATTTAAATGAAGAATTTTTAGCGGAAAGTGCAACGGTAACCGAAGATAAAATTCAAAAAGGACAGGTTTTAATCACGCATACGGGCGATGAAATGGCTTCATCAAAAACATATCGTACGGATTATTACAGCAAAGAGCTTATCAAACCGACCAAAAACGGTACTTTAGATTCGGCTTATTCGCCTGTTTATATTCACAAAAACGGAAAATATAATGCGTTTGGTGAAGTTAAATACGAAGGCGAAAAATACTTATTGGTACGTGAAGGCAAAAGCAATGACATTCTTCTTGTAAACGGTGACGGTGAAATATACAACCATATCGGTCGCATCGTTGATGGCAGACTCGCCGTATTAAGTGCTCAATTTTATCTTTCGCCGGCTGATTTAAGAATGCTTCCGGTCGTTGAAACACGCACCGAAAATTCCGAAGAAACATCCGGCTTTGTTTTAAGCTATGACGGCTTATCAAAAGATGGTACCGAAATGCTGTTTACGTATCAGGAAGTCGGGTACGATCCTGAAAGCATTCGTTTTTCAATTTGTGATGAATTCATTGAAATTCACGGTTTGGAAATTGATGTTTTCAATGCTTCCGAAGACAAAATCGAATACATGATAAAATAGATTCTTTGATTTATCTTAAAAAAAAGGCTTAAAATGTTTGTTTTAAGCCTTTTTTATATATAAACCTTCCTTGAAAACACATCTGTATATTTTATATCATATCTCAAGGAGGTTACCATGAGATTTATCAAACCGAAAGATTTAGATGAACAATCCCTGATTTTGGACGTGCGCAACGAAGAAGAACATAAAGAAGAAAGCTTGCAATATCCGCACATATTAAAACCTTTACAAACATTGCAACCCGAAATTTTTATTCACGAACATCAATTGGACGGCAATCAAACAATCAATATTATATGTTCTTCCGGCGGACGTGCCTCACAAGCTGCCGAAATGTTTGAAAAAGAAGGTTATCATAATGTGGCCGTTGTTATAGGAGGCATCATTGAAGCAGACTACGAAGGCGTACCTATTGTGCGGAACTGAAAATTCTTTTTGAATCATCCGTAAAGATATGTTACAAGGCATCATATAAGGAGAAAAGTGATGCCTGATTTTAAGTTTGAAAACTCTTTTTGCGGCACTGTTGCAGGTGTTGACGAAGCCGGTCGCGGTCCTTGGGTTGGCCCCGTTGTTGCCGGTGCCGTTATATTTTTAACGCAAGATGTGGATTCTTATTTACTCAAATATTTGAACGATTCAAAAAAATTATCTGCAAAACGCAGAGAAGAACTATTTGAAATTATTAAAGCGGAAGCTCAAAAACATCATTTACGTTACGGTATCGGACAGGCATCTGCAGAAGAAATAGATGAGCTCAATATTTTACAAGCTTCTTTTCTTGCCATGTCACGTGCCGTTGAAAACTTAAACACCCGCCCCGATATGGCTTTGATTGACGGTAACAGATTACCGAAAAACTTTTTATGCCCCTGTCAATGTCTTATTAAAGGCGACAGCTTGTCTTATTCCGTTTCTGCCGCTTCGATTGTTGCCAAAGTCTATCGAGATGCCTTAATGAAAGAAATGGCTCTTAAATATCCGGGGTACGGTTTTGAAAAAAACGCGGGATACGGCACAAAAGACCATATAAACGGACTGAAAAAATACGGCATTACCCCCGAACATCGCAAGAGTTTTAAGCCGATAAAAGATATGGTTGCGTAA
>JAGCOI010000123.1 GCA_017645485.1 Alphaproteobacteria bacterium
ACTCAAACGCTGAAATTCTTCTAAAAGTTCTTTTTGTCTTTTACCTAACCGCGTTGGCGTCTCTACTTTAACCGCTACAAACACATCGCCGCGTTTTGAGCTGTTTGATAAAGGCATGCCTTCACCTTTCAGACGTATTTGTGCACCCGTTTGTGTGCCTTCCGGAATTTTAACATCCAATATCTTTCCGTCAATACCCGGAATTTGAATACTTCCGCCGAGTGTTGCACATACCATTGAAATCGGTACAACCGTATACAAGTGTACACCCTGACGTTCGTAAAGCTTGTGTTCCTCAATATTTATATACACGTATAAATCACCTTTGGGTGCACCGCGTACACCTGCTTCACCTTCGCCCGAAACACGCATACGTACGCTATCTTCAATACCGGCCGGAATTTTAACCTTTATGTTTTTTTGAATACGTTTCACACCCGATCCGTTACATTCTTTGCATTTATCTTTTATCACATGCCCTTCCCCATGACAAGTCGGACAGGTTGTTTCAAACACAAAAAAACCGCCTTGTTGCCGTCTGACCGTACCGCGCCCTTGGCATGTTTCACATATTGGTGCTTCTTGACCGTTTGCGGTACCGTATCCGTTACAAGCTGAACATGGCTCCGTCGTTTTAATGGTAATTTCTTTTTCAACACCATGGAATGCTTCTTCTAAGGTGATGCTTAATTGATAACTTAAATCAGAACCACGCCGCGCTTCATATTTTCCGGATGTCCGACCGCCACCCATAAAATCCGAAAAAATATTTGAAAAAACATCAGATAAATCTTCGGCATTAAAACCAAAACCGCCCCCGAACGGTCCTTGGCCTGCCCCGTTTTGAAAAGCGGCTTTTCCGTATCTGTCATATGCGGCGCGCTTTTGTTCATCTTTTAAGATTTCATAAGCTTCATTAAGTTCTTTAAATTTTTTTTCGGCCTCTTTATCCCCCGGATTTCTATCCGGATGATATTGCATGGCCTTTGTTCTGAAAGCATGCTTAATGTCATCGGCACTTGCCGATTTTTGAACACCCAAAATATCGTAATAATCCTGTTCTGCCATTTTTCACTCTATTTATTTTGATTAGCCAACTTCGAACTGACCCACATTTCGCCTTTACGCAAAAATTCAGGCAACTCCTCAAGAGCAGATGCGCCTGCCGCTTTGGCATGACCACCGCCCCCGAATTTTGCGGCAAGCTTAGAAACATCAATATTATCTTTTGCCGTATAAAATGATAAATTCCATGCATTTTTCTTATTCATGAAAAAATTAACCATAACGTCATAGTCTTGTAAATTATCCAAACTGTCATAAAATTCCGAATAACCTTGAGGAATGTTTGCACAAATACATTTATAGCCCTCCAATTCACTGACAAACGCTTCGGCACGTACCAGTCTGTAATTTCTGTTGTGTATATACGATAAAATAGCCCGACCTTTTTCAACCATCGGATTAATTTCCATTTCATCATTTATTAATTGATCCCATATTTTTTCATTCGGTTTATTGACACCCAATGACTGCATCGCATATTCAAACGGCCGTACACGCTTATCTTCCAAATCAAAAATATCATTTAGACCTAAAAGTTTAATACCGAGAGGAAGTTTTTTATTCGGGTAAAAATATTTCCACGTTAAAATAATAGCTGCTGTACCGACTTGTCTCACACCTTTAATCGGTTTTTCTCCTG
>JAGCOI010000124.1 GCA_017645485.1 Alphaproteobacteria bacterium
ATAACAGGAAATAAGCATGGTCACAGAATAAAAAGAAAGACATGCAAAAATTGCATAGTAGAGGATATGGATATGTTTTTTGAAGTTAGAGAAAAAATTTTTGACCATGTTCGTGTTCCTTTTTCTTATAAGGTTGTGCGTTATTTTGCGGTATCATAAAAATTTTAATATATCTAATATAAAAAATAAGACCCCAGCACAGCTACTAAATAGGCTAAAAGCTGTACAAAAACAGCTGTTTTCGGCTTTTTATTAAATACATATACCAGAGAGATACTGATAAAAAATATAAAGTAAGCCATAATCAGCTTTTCATGCATGATGATATGCCGGCTTGAACGCTCAATCCAAATGGGTGAATTAGGGTCAATTTGCTGTATGTATTCACCATTTCTTACAGCTTTAATAGAATCATAACAGGAAATAAGCATGGTCACAGAATAAAAAGAAAGACATGCAAAAATTGCATAGTAGAGGATATGGATATGTTTTTTGAAGTTAGAGAAAAAATTTTTGACCATGTTCGTGTTCCGTCGCAGATAGTGTTGTCAGGTCGTGTTAAAAAACGAATTAACAACCTGTAATTGTATTTTTATGGTAGAATAAACTATTAAAAGTAAAAAAACAAGAGTAAAATCTTGCTTTTTTACTTTTTGGAGATTACCATCCTTTTATATCTTATGATGACGGTATTCTTTTTGCCTGATGTCTCATATTTATGCAATGCAAAGTTAAAACAAAATGCTTATCAGATTTTATTTTGCCAAACAATTCTTAAACGCGCACATTCTTTTGAACCGTCTGCGGCTGATATGGTGTGAACGGAAGTCATGTTTTTAAGTGTGGCCGAAGCTTGAACAGCCTCGCCGCATAAACATTCTTTTTTATACGAAATTTCAATTTCAGCCGGTGCATATTTTTTATGAAAATCTACAGGCAAAGTTTCAACAGCCCAAAGCGGATAAATGGAATTGTTGACATGTCTGTTAATATCAATATCATCATAACGTGCCTCAAATGTTTTGCCATATGAGGGATTTTCCATATCCGGCAATTTTGCAAATTCGGTGCCCAAAACGTGCTCGTCTATATACATATATTGAGGCAGATATTGGTCAAGCGAAACAGGACGCTTGCGTGCGATATCAATCAAAACCCATTGACTTGTTGCTTTGATAATTTCGGCATTGTTCTCATCATATATGGCAAAATCACGCGTTGCCAGAAATTTATTTTCACCGGAGGGCCATGTTTTAACGATGATGTGTTCGTGTATTTTCGGCAACCTTTTGATTTGAATATGGTAATTTGTGCCCATCCATGTAACGCCTGTCGTAAGGCAAAAATTAAAACCGAAACCTAAAGATGTGGCGCTTAAATCGGCAGCATCCTGCAAAATGTTCATTAAAGTTACCACGCGTAAAAAACCATCCTGATCACATTCGTATGACCGGATTTGAAACTTTTTTTCAAATTTTTCCATTATTTATCCTGTTAAAAAAGAGAGGGTGTCAGGTCTTTATCTAAAAAAGCGACCTTAATTTTTTCGAATCGGCGAAGCAGTCTTGCTTTATATTTTTGCGCATGAGACGGAATTTTGGAATGATAAGCCATGGCGGCGCTTTGCCAATTACCGCGTTTGTCATACAATTTTTTTAAGAACCGGGCACTGTATTCCACATTTTTTTCAGGCGATAAGGCATCTTCGACGCTTTC
>JAGCOI010000125.1 GCA_017645485.1 Alphaproteobacteria bacterium
AAGACAAACCGCCAACCCCATAAGCAACAGAAAGCCGTAACCGAGCGGAAACAAACCTATCGGTTCGGGCAAATGTATATCTCTTAATTCGGGCAAATCGTTCATAACAACATCCCATATTTAAGTACTGTCTTTGCTTAATTTAATTTTTTTAAAACAAAATATCAAGCGCTCTTTGAAAAAATCAACGAGAACTTACCCTGTTATTTAAAAAGCATATTTTAATCCGATATCAGCCCTTGCACGACACTGTTTATCCACATACGATAAAAAGCCGCCGTAAACCGAAACATTTCCAAAATCAAAAGAAGCTTTAGAGCGTAAAACAACATAATTTTTGCTTCTGTTATCATCGGTTAACTTAAAATGACCTTCCATACCGTTCATCGAAAGCGTTAACTTATTGGGGTCTGCAAATTCATGATACAATAAGGCGCCTGTCATAAATTGCCATTTTTGAGTTTTTGAAATTTCCCTTTGCGTTGAAATATACGCACCCACACCCGTTTCAACGGAATATACTTCACTGCGCGGTGCATATAAGCTGTATGCCTCTGCATTTTCTTTCAATTTGGTTTGATAAACGGCAAAATTTGTATCAATAACCGGCGCAATTTCAAAACCGCCGACACCGAACGGATATTTAACCTGTCCCGAAACACCCGCCATACGTTTTTCAATTTTACCTTCATATTCCTTACCCGCATAACCCGAGCGCCGATATGTACCGAAAGCATATCCCATCTTCGGATTGATAAGAAAACGCACATTCTCATAGCGTGTTTCAATCGGCATCATAAAGTTAAAACTTCTCAAAACACGGTCATTTTTGTGACTGCCGTCATCCGTACGCACATCTGAAATAAATAACCCGACACCGATATTTGTCTTGCCCGTTTTAGCACCCGAAAGCGCATATCTGCTTTTAACACCGCCGTTTGCAAAAATTTGCGGCGAACCTGTCCCTGAAAAAGAAAAATAATTGTCTTTAACACCCGCCATTTTTTCATTTACATCAAAGCCGAGTTCTTTTTCCATCAACAAATCTTCCGTATTAAATCTCGAAAAAACTTAACTTCCCGTCAACTGTTTAACGGCCTGATTGAACGTATGTAAACTTGTTTTTTCCTTTAACAAAGCATACAGCGATTCGTTGTTTTTCAGAGCATAATTTTTTTCTAAAAAGGCTGCAACGGAAGCATTACCGTCAACCACATCCGCAAAATCTTTTTTTGTTAACACCACATCCGTACCGTTAAGATGCGCATCAAATAATGATGATTGCGACAGCAGGTGCAAATTTGACGCGTCTTGTGTATTAATAGCGTTCGCCATGGTATAAGTTTCATTAAATCCGTTTGAAACCACCGAAGATGCAATCGACAAATCACCACCCACGCTCGGTGCGGATATTTGCCCTGCAGTACCCAAGAAAACACCTTTTGCCCCAACATTTAAGGGTGAAAGTGCATTAAGCGTACCGACAATCGTCAACGTTGAACCGCCTTCCAAATAAATCGCTTTATCACCTATCGGCGTTGTACAACCCGCACCCGAACAAAAGCCCGTATAATTATCTCTGTCAAGTGAATTTCCGTTAATGGCAATCGTAAAACTGCCGTCAAGCGTAACCGAGGCATGATTTTTTGCCCATATACCGTATGTGGTCACACCGTCACCGCCATAAACATCAATACGCCCCGTATTCGTCACCGAACCGCCGTCACTGTATATACCGCATGCAATGCCCGATGAGCCGGTATTATTAACATATACGGATTGATCCGGAAAATCCGCCGAATTAACAACAGTACCGCCGACATTATAAATACCGTACGCATTACCGTTCGACGTAACGGCCATAACGGCTGCGCTGTTTGTTATCGACGAATCTGCGCCTTCACTTTTAATACCATAGGCATCACCTGTTGTCGTTATGGCCATAAGCGTACCCGGAGAAGTTCCCCATGAATTGTTTATTTGGGCATTTTTCGCATGCATACCATAGGAATTTCCTGTCACATTCGATACAATGATTTGCCCCACATTATTGATATTGCCGCCGGCAGGCGCATAAACACCATACCCCGTTCCTTCACTTGTTATCGTTGAATATAATAATCCTTGGTTGGCATACGTTCCGTTACCGGCCACATATAAACCATACGATGTACCCGTATCTGATGTTGCATCTCCCGTGCCTGAGTTTGTAAAACCTGTTGCACCGAAAAATGCATACGCATTTCCGCTGTTGGCATTAACGGTTACATCCGTATTGTTTTCAATAGCCCCCAAAGAATATAAACCGTATGCATTTCCGCTGCCCGTATTCGATGATATAACCGAAGATGTCGCCGACACAAGCGTACACGTTACGGACCCTTCATATGCATAGCATCTGTGCGCCCCGTATCCTATTAAATAACTTGCCTCCGTATCTTTACTTTTCGAAACCGAATCATCTCTGTTATAAATCGTTCCCGTCGTTGAACCGTTGTACATACCGTAAACATTGCCGCTTCCGGAA
>JAGCOI010000126.1 GCA_017645485.1 Alphaproteobacteria bacterium
CGTTTACCAAAACTTTTGCCATTCCGAGCATTGCCAAAGCCTTTATACCCCGTATTTTATCCTTTGGAACAACTTTAAGTTCAACTTTTTCGTTTTTTTCCAATCCTTCACGAAATCCCTCCGGCAATTTTGTAAAAGCATCATCGGAAATGGCAATTTCTCTTAAAGTTTTATCTTCGCTCATCTGCCACCTCTTATTTTTGAATTGGGTTTTCCGATAACACGCGGCACATAAGGCTTGCTGTCTTTGCTTTTTTTCAAATAAACATCCGAAACATTAACCGTTCCGGTAAGACACGGTAATTCAGATTTAATCATAAATGTTTTCATCACTTTATCATTAATTTCTTTAATTCTCTGCTCAAAATCAATTTCGGACATATATTGAATTCTTCGTGCAAAATCAATCGCAGACATATTAAAATCACCAATCGATTTAAAATCTTCAAACGACAATTTTGTTATTTCCAGTTTTTCCTGTTCATTTAAAATCACGGCGGAAACATCAGGTGTTTTCAAAATCAAATGAGCAAAAACTTCCATTTTAGGCATAAGGACCAACGACACATCTTCGCGTTGCTTTATTTGTTCGACAAACTCTTTTCTTAAATTTTCAAAAGTTTCTTCCGACATCATAATTTTCTTTAATTTTTCTTGGCTCATTTTTTCTTATTTTTTTCCTTTCTCAAATTATCAAAATATTCTATACGCTTTTTAATCTCGCGTTCAAAACCGCGTTCAACCGGTTCATAAATCTTTACTCTGTTCATACCGTCGGGAAAATAATTTTGCCCCGAAAAGCCGTCTTTTAAATCCTGATCATAAACATACCCCTCATGATAACCCAAATTTTTCATCAGCTTTGTCGGTGCGTTTAAAATATGTTTCGGAGGCATTAAAGAGCCTGTCTGTTTAGCCAATCCATAAGCTTTATCCATTGCCTTATAAACCGCGGCCGATTTCGGTGCCGTTGCCAAATAGGCTGCCAACTGCATCACGGCCAAGTCCCCTTCCGGTGAACCTAAGCGCTCATATGTTTCAGAAAGTGCAATTGCCTCAACAATTGCATTCGGATCGGCCAGCGACACATCTTCTATGGCAAAACGAACAAGTCTGCGCAATATATATCTCGGATCTTCACCCGATGTCAACATGCGCGCCACCCAATAAAGTGCCGCATCAACATCAGATCCGCGCAAAGACTTATGTACGGCCGAAATCAAATTATAATGTCCGTCACGCCCCTTATCATAAATCGGCGCCCGCGAACGAACAATATTCATCACCTCATCTTTGCCGAATATTTCGCCTTCTTTAGCATACGAAAAAACACTTTCGGCTAAATTCAAAATATAACGCCCGTCGCCATCGGCAATTTGTTTCAAAAACTCACGTGCTTCATCATCAAGCGGCAATTTTTTTCCGATTTCTTTTTCTGCTCTTTGCAAAAGTACTTCAAAATCATCTGCGTTTAATCGATTAAGCACAAAAACCTGACAACGTGACAATAAAGCGGCATTTAATTCAAAAGACGGATTTTCCGTCGTTGCGCCGACCAAAATAATGGTTCCGTCTTCAACATAAGGCAAAAAACCGTCTTGTTGCGATTTATTAAACCGATGAATTTCATCAACAAACAATAATGTACCTTTGCCCTGAGTATTACGTCTTTCAATGGCATATTGAAAAACGCGTTTCAAATCTGCCACACCTGAAAATACGGCCGAAATCTGTTCAAAATATAAATTAGTGTGTTCTGCCATCAAACGCGCGATTGTCGTTTTACCGCACCCCGGCGGCCCCCATAAAATAAATGATGCGACCTTCCCCGTATCAAGCATTCTTTTCAAAGGTGCATTATCACCCGTTAATTGCGTTTGCCCCACAACCTCACTTAAATTTTGCGGACGCAAACGGTCTGCAAGCGGTCTTTTTACCGTTGAAGAAAAAAGTGTCTCTTCCATTTATCTTCCGCCCCGACCTTCGCCATATGATGTACCCGCATACATTTGTTCACGCATTTTACGCTTTTCAATGGCTTTTTTTAATTCCTCTTGTTTCATTTTTTCATGTTCTTTAATTTCACTGCTACGCTTATTTTTTTCATATTCTTCCATATCGCGTTCACGTCTGAGTTCCATTTTTTTCTCTTCCAACTGAAGGCGCATACGTTCTTTTTTCTCTTCTGCTTTAGCTTCTTGAGTTTTTAATGCTCTGTTACGAAATTTTGCTAAAATTTCTTCATCTGTGTCTTGTCGTTTCAAAAACATATTATAAAGCTTTTTGCCCGAATGCATAATATCTTCAATTCTAACACCCGGATGCTTGCTTGCATCCCACACACCGGCTTTACCGACCGAAAAGAAAAACTCCGTTAAATCCAAACCTCTTAATTTCTTTTTCTTTTTTTTCGGGGCCAATATTTCTTTGAGTTCTTTGGGTGTAACCGGCCTGCCGAGAGCCTGTTCAATCTGCGCTTGAGAAATAATACATTCACTCAAATCAAGTTCATAAATATTAACACCCGTAAAATTACACCCCGTAAAATCGACGCCACGCAAATCCAACTGCGTTAAATCAATTTTAGATAAATCCAAAAGCGTTAAATTGATACGTTTTAAGTTTAGCTTATGCGGATAATACATCGCCAAAAATTCAACCAGTTCCTGCAGTTCCTGCAAAGCAATCTGGTCCATTTCCACATCAAGTAATATGGCATCTTCGATATCGGCATCTTTTAGCGTCACGCCGTTCATTTTAGCGCCCGTAAAATTTGTGCCTTTTAACGTTGCACTTGAAAAAACGGCATAATTTAAATTTGCACCGGACAAATCTGCACCGGATAAATCGGCACTCGAAAAATCGACTCCTTCCAAATTAGCATTTTTAAAATCCGAATCGCGTAAATCACAACCCGAAAAATCGGCATTCTTAAAATCTCTTCCGGCATATTGTGCGCCGATAAGCGTCTGCCCGCTGAAATCTTCACCGGCACCCTTTCGATGCATGGCTTTAAGGGGTGCTTTATCATCACCCTCTTTAATCACAACATCCGAAATCGCATTCCATGAAAAATTATTGGCATAGAGCTTATCCACATTAAACTTATCTTCCGTTCCGTCCGATTTATCAAATGCCTTTTTAACCTTATCTCTCAAGGCATCAATATGAAAAGAATGTTTAACGTCGTCTTCAAACATGCAATAAACTCTACCGTCGCACCATGTTAAAAGTTTATTCTTTTTTTTTGCAAATTACAAATTATTTTTTTTATAAATAATGATAAAGCATTAAATTTTTAATGCTCTTTCCGTTTTACCGATGCCGTTCGGTGCCACGATAATAATAAGAATGTCATTTAATTCCAATTTTGTATCAAAAGTCGGAAACATCAGTTTTCTATTTCGTTCAATACCGACGATTTTACATTTTTCAGGCAACATAATATCTTCTATTGCTTTGCCTTCAAGCAAAGAATCTTCTTTGAGCTTCAATTCCCATATTTCCGCAAAACCGCGCCCGAGTGAATACGCATTCAACAAATTCACATGTCGAATATCTCTTAAAATTTTTGAAATCGTTACCGTTGACCTGTCAACAATAATATTATCGCTGATATGATTGGTTAAATTATCATACACGCGCGAATTCACCAGAGAAATTGTTGAGGTAACACCCTTATATTGTGCCAAAAGTGATAACAGCAGATTATCTTTATCCAAACTTGTTACGGATATTGTTGTATCGGCCTGATACAATTTCGCATCATCCAAGATAACATCGCTCATCATCTCACCGTATATCACCGTTACATTATGCAATTCATCAGACATACGCCGAGCCTCCGACATATCGTTTGTAACCACTTTAAGCGTATGCAAATTATCGTTTTTTTCCAAATGGCGCGCCGTATCAAACGAAATCGCGTTACCACCGAATATCACAACATTTTCCGCCATATTTCTCAAAACGTTAAAAACGCGCATCACGGACGGTATATCTTCTTTCAAGGCTAAAATATATAATTCGTCATTGGCACATATTTTTTCATCATCTTTTGCAAAAAAATGTACACCGTCTCGCACAACCTGCACAATTGAAAAATGCAAATCGGGATAATTCTTATAAATTTGTGAAACCGTCAGTTGATCCAACACACATTCATTGACGCATTTAACGCATACCAATTCAATATTACCGTCCGCAAAAGAATATGCTTCTTTAGCTCCCGGAACACTCAATAATTCCAATATGCGTGAAGATATTTCCTGATCCGGCGAAATCACCAAGTCAACCGGCAAATTCTTATCATTATACAATGTATTCCAAAGCGGACTTAAAAAATATTCCGAATCAACACGGGCAATTTTCTTTTTGATTTTAAAAAGCGTATAAGCAACCTGACATGCCACTAAATTCACTTCATCATTATTCGTTGCCGCAATTAAAATATCAGCATTTTCGGCACCGACTTTTTCCAAAATATCGGGACGAGATACAGAACCCAAAACCGGTTGAACATCAAATTCCTTTGCTATTTCATCAAGTCTGTCCTGATCAATATCAATTACCACAATATCATTATCCGCACGACTTAAATACGAAATAATGCTACGCCCGACACTTCCCGCTCCACCGACAATGATTTTCATGTATTTTCTCCCGAAAACTGATGTTCAAAATAACAATCTATCGCATCCATTGCAATATCAAAATCTGTTATTTTC
>JAGCOI010000127.1 GCA_017645485.1 Alphaproteobacteria bacterium
GTGCCGTTTCAATCCCGATACTCTCATACCAATAAAAAAGCCACCGTAAAAGGTGGCTTTTTTGTTGGTGCGCTAGGCCGGAAGGAGCTCGACATAACCTTCGGTATGCTCGCTCATCTCGTCTTTTGCCGATAATTATCGGCAAAAATCTCGATTCCGAACCGGCTCGTGCCGTTTCAATCCCGATACTCTCATACCAATAAAAAAGCCACCGTAAAAGGTGGCTTTTTTGTTGGTGCGCTAGGCCGGAATCGAACCGGCACGGGATTGCTCCCAACAGATTTTAAGTCTGCAGCGTCTACCTGTTCCGCCACAAGCGCATAAATCATTCTTGTCTTTATTACCACATAATTTTATAAATGCAACATAAAACTTGTATTTTTTTAAAAAATGTGATTTGTTAGGGCTGTGCGGTAATGGTGCCGCATGTAAAAAATATGCGTCGGAAACAGCGTTTCGGCATATAAACAATAAAGGAAAACAAATGAATAATACAAATATTTCGCTTCACAAATATATTTTTCCGAACATTAATCAGGACGGTTGGAAATTTGTGAGCATTTTTGCTATAGCAACAGCGTTGCTTGCGCTTATATGGGCACCTCTCGGTTTTGTCGGTCTTGTTTTGACCGTTTGGTGCTATTATTTTTTCAGAGATCCGGACAGAGTAACACCCGATATTAAAGATGTGGTTGTTGCGCCGGCCGACGGAATAGTCCAAATGATAACGCGTGTGACCGGGCCGAAAGAACTTGGTTTGAATGATAAAACTTTTAATCGTGTCAGTATTTTTATGAGCGTTTTTAATGTGCATGTCAATCGTGCGCCGGCAAGCGGGCAAATTTTGAAAACACATTATATTAAAGGTAAGTTCTTGAATGCCACGCTTGATAAAGCCAGTGTTGATAATGAACGTCAATTGCTTTCGATGAAAACACAGACGGGTAAAACAATCGCTTTTGTACAAATTGCCGGATTGGTTGCCAGACGAATCGTGTGTTTGGCTAAAGACGGTGATAAATATGAGGCCGGTCAAAGATTCGGTTGGATTCGGTTTGGTTCAAGATTAGACGTTTATTTGCCGACCGATGTTGAGCCGCTTGTTTGCGTGGGACAAAGTATGACGGCTGGTGAAACCGTTTTGGCACGCTTAAACGCCGATAAACAGGAACGTGCGCAGGGAGTCGTCAGATAAAATGGATAAAATTAAAAATTTGAACGATAAGCTTTTGCTCTCTAAGCAAAAACTTACCGAAATTCCGTTTAGAAAACTTGCTCCGAATATGGTGACCATGATGGCGGTTTGCTCAGGTGTAACATCTATTCGCTATTCGATTGCGGAAGATTGGAGTAAGGCCGTTTTATATATTTTTTTGGCGGCATTGTTTGACGGGCTTGACGGTCGAGTCGCACGCTTTTTGAAAGCTTCTTCAAAATTCGGCGCAGAGCTTGATTCTTTGTCGGATTTTGTAAGCTTCGGTGTGGCACCTGCCCTTTTGATGTATCAATGGTCTTTGGTTGATTTGCCGCGTTTCGGGTGGCTGTTTTGCCTGATGTTTGCAATGGGTATGGCTATGCGTTTGGCACGGTTTAATACCATGCTTGACTTAAATGATGTGCCCGAATATTGGTCGCATTATTTTGTGGGTGTGCCCGCACCTGCCGCGGCCGGGCTTTCAATGATGCCGATTCTTATTTGGTTTGATTTTCCGAAAACCGCGTGTTTTTTAAGATCAACCTCGTTTTGTTCGGTATTGATGTGTTTGGTGACCTTTTTAATGGTCAGTCGTATTCCGACATTGTCGCTTAAAAAGTCAAAAGTGAAAACAAGTATGTTTATGCCGCTGATGTTGATTGTGGTGCTGTTTATTAACTTTATGTTGACGCAACCTTGGTTGACGCTTGGTATTTTGACATGCTTGTATTTGATTTCGATACCGTTGACATGTTTGAGTTTTCGGCGCGATAAAAAAAAGTTTAAGCAAGCGGCGGCACTTCGTTCAATGCCGCGGCATCACGCATAAGAACTTTGAAACGGCACCGTTTTTCAGGTGCCGTTTTTTGATTTAGATGAGTCGCGAATTTAGAATTTAAAAAAGAATCGGTATTTTTCGCTTTTTTCAACTTTTGCGATTTATCAATATAAACAGACCGCGTAAAAGATGTATTTTAATGAAATAAAAAGAATGCAAAATCAATGTGTTAAACGTAATTATCTGATTTTATTTCATTTTATGGTTTTATCCACGGCAGATAAAAAAAATATGTTTGTTTTTGAATGACATATCAGTTTA
>JAGCOI010000128.1 GCA_017645485.1 Alphaproteobacteria bacterium
ACACCTGCCTTAATGCCGAAACTTTTGATTTTTCGAAGCAACGCATCAAGATGAACGGTGCTTTCGGCGTGAACCGTAATAATATCGGCGCCGGCTTTTTCAAAAGGCTCGATAAAATCTTCGGGATATTCCACCATTAAGTGCACATCAAACGGCAATTTCGTATGTGCACGTAATGCTGCCACAATCGGCGCACCGAATGTTAAATTATTAACGAAATGTCCATCCATAACATCAAAGTGAATCATGTCCGCACCTGCTTTTTCAAGTGCCAGAACCTCATCTTTAAGTTTTGCAAAATCGGCAGATAATAAACTCGGAGCAATTAAAACCATTTTTTCACCTTTCACTTTTTTTTTATAATATAAACACAAAAATTTAATTGGAAGTAAATTTTTTAACGCTCTTGCTTGAAATTAAACAAACCCATCATATTTCTTATCAATAATCAAACTTTATGAAAGGAAAAAAACATGGGCGATATGGCACGACGTATTTCAAAAACGGACGTAAACGATTTAATTAAAACCTTAAATGAAGCATATGCGGAAGAATGGCTTGCTTATTATCAATATTTTATCGGAGCAAAACTTGCGGCCGGCATGTTGCGTCCGAACGTTCAAAAAGAATTTAAAGAACATGCAGTCCAAGAATACGAACACGCTTCCATGATTGCAGACCGTATTATTGAACTCGGCGGCACACCTGTTTTAAATCCGGACGATTTTTCAAAACTCGCCAAATGTAAATATGATGAACCGTTAAACGAAGATACATTTTCGCTTGTCAAGCAAAATTTAGACGCCGAAAGATGTGCTGTCGGCAGATATCAGGGTATATGCGACACAACGTTCGGTAAAGATTATGTAACTTACCGTTTATCCGCACATATCTTAAAAGAAGAAATTGAGCACGAGCAGGAAATGGAAGATTTCTTAAAAGATATGGAAATCATGCAAAACTTAAAACAAAACTCTTAAAAAAACACCCCGCATTTTGCGGGGCTTTGTTTTAGTTTTTAAGTTTTTGCAAAACATCTGCGGTAACGTCAACCGTATGCGGTGTTTTAACAGCTAAAGCACTTTGAAAATAAACCATCGGAATATTTTTTTCTCTCACAACATCTTCCATAGCTTTATTTAATTTCATAGTTAACTCCTGCATGGAATTTTCATAAGTTTTAACAATCTCATCTCGTTTCATTTTCAGGTTTTTTAAATAAACCTCAGCAAAATCTTCTTTAACTTTAGCATCTTTTAACGTCTTAATTTTCTTTTCAGCTTCCATCAGTTCATTATTGAGCTGAATAAGAGATGTTTGATATTGTTGTTTTTTTTCTGCAATATTCAGGGTAGTAGCCACTTTTTGTAAATCGTAAGTATAAATTTTACTGTTTTGTGAAAACTGATATTGTATTTGCTTACTCATTTCGGCAAGTTTTTTATTTGTATGAGACAATTTAACACCAAGGCAAACCACGCAACAAAATAAAACAACAAAGCATGCTGCCGTGGCAATTAAAGTATAATTTTTTTTCTGAATATTCATATTGATAACTCCGTTTATTTTTAATGTCTTATTAAGGAAGAGTTTTCATCAAATGTCAATAAAAAAATGTCATTGCGAGCCGCAGGCGAAGCAATCTCACAAGGTGCCGTGCCACCTTTTATCGTCATTGCGAACGTAGTGAAGCAATCTCATCAGGCGCTGTGCCACCTTTTATCGTCATTGCGAACGTAGTGAAGCAATCTCATCAGGCGCTGTGCCA
>JAGCOI010000129.1 GCA_017645485.1 Alphaproteobacteria bacterium
ATTAAAAAGTTAGATTTACGTAAGTAATCTGATATAAAAATCAAAACTGCGGAGCAAGGGCTCCGCAGTTTTCATGAAAATCCTGACATGGGGTCAGGTGAGGTTTATAGAAATAGGAAAGGTAAAAATATATGATCGATTTTAAAATTTGCCGCAAAGAATTAGAATGGGGCGGCAGACAACTGGTTTTAGAAACAGGTAAAATAGCAAGGCAAGCAACCGGCGCGGTTGTTGCAACATACGGAAAAACAGTCGTTGTGGCAACGGTATGCGCGGCAAAAGAAGCTAAGCCCGATCAGGATTTTTTCCCTTTAACCGTTAATTATCAGGAAAAATATTATGCCACGGGTAAAATTCCGGGTGGTTTTATGAAACGCGAAGGCAAACCGTCCGAACGTGAAATCCTTATTTCACGCTTGATTGACAGACCGATACGCCCTCTGTTTCCTGATGCTTTCAAAAATGAGGTGCAAATCGTTTGTACAACCATTGCTCATGATCAAAAACAGGACTCTGACGTTGTTTCCATGATTGCCGCCTCTGCAGCTCTTGCCGTTTCAGGTATTCCGTTTTTAGGGCCTATCGGCGCTGCAAAAATCGGATATAAAGATGGTGAATACATTTTAAATCCAACGATTTCCGAAAGCAAAAAGTCCGATTTGGAATTGGCTGTTGCCGGCACATCGGAAGGTGTTTTGATGGTTGAATCCGAAGCCAACGAACTTTCCGAAGAAGTCATGCTCGGTGCGGTGATGTTTGGTTTTGAAAGTTTTCAACCTGTTATTAAATTAATTAACGAGTTAAAAAATGAAGCCGGTAAACCGGCTTGGGAAACTCCTGTATTTCCGGCTGAATACGATTCGCTCTGTGAACGTATTAAAGCACAATACGGTGCAGAATATGAAAAAGCGTTTTCCATCGTCAACAAACAGGAACGCGCTGATGCTTTAGGTGCATTAGCCGAACAGTTCACGGCAACGATTGATTCCGAAAACGAAGTTGAATTAAAATATGCACCTGCAGCCATTGAACATATCATGTACACCACAATGCGTGAAAAGGTATTATCAACCGGTCATCGTATCGACGGGCGTGATACAAAAACCGTTCGTCCGATTGATTGCCAAATTGATGTTTTACCGACTGCGCACGGCTCTGCTTTGTTCACACGCGGTGAAACACAAGCTTTGGTTGTTACAACACTCGGAACTGATGATGATGCTCAAATCATTGATGGTTTAATGCCGGAATACAAGCAAGACTTTATGCTTTACTACAACTTTCCGCCGTTTTCCGTCGGTGAATGCGGCAGATTAGGCACCCCCGGTCGTCGTGAAATCGGCCACGGTAAGTTGGCATGGCGTGCTATCCACCCGATGTTGCCGACAGATAAAGAAGCATTTCCTTATGCTATCCGCGTTGTTTCGGATATTATGGAATCCAACGGTTCTTCTTCCATGGCAACGGTTTGCGGCACAACGCTTTCACTTGAAGCTGCCGGCGTACCGATGAAAAAGCCTGTTGCAGGTATTGCCATGGGTTTAATCAAGGAAGATGACGGTCGTATTGCCATTTTAACCGATATTTTAGGTGATGAAGATCATTTGGGCGATATGGATTTCAAAGTGGCAGGTACCAAAGACGGTGTTACAGCTTTGCAAATGGATATTAAAATCACATCCATTACCAAAGATATTATGAAAAATGCTTTGGCACAGGCGCATGAAGGTCGTATTCACATCTTGGGCGAAATGGCAAAAGCCATTGCCGCACCTCGCGAAAAAGTTTCCGAACTTGCCCCGCGTATCATTACCTTAAAGATTCCTGTCGATAAAATCCGTGATGTTATCGGCACAGGTGGTAAAATCATTCGCGATATTGTCGAACGTACAAACACAAAAATTGATATCACCGATGATGGTATCGTTAAAATCGCTTCGGTCAACACGAAAGACGGTCAGGCGGCTCTTGATATCATTATGGATATTGTGGCCGAACCTGAAGAAGGTGTTATCTATCACGGCACAATCGTTAAAATCATGGATTTCGGTGCTTTTGTACGCTTTGTCGGCTCAACGGAAGGTTTGGTTCATATTTCCGAAATTAAAGAGGAAAGAATCGCTTCCGTCTCTGACTTCTACAAAGAAGGCGATAAAATTTGGGTTAAATGCACAGGCATGGATAACCGCGGTAAGTGGAAACTCTCTGCCAAACATATTAATCAGGAAACGGGTGAAGAAATGGCATAATCGCCGTTTCTTTACAACATAAAAAAACAACCTCTCAAAAGAGAGGTTGTTTTTTTTTTGAAGCTCCATAACAGATTATCTGTAGCGAATTTTAACCGTATTGCCGCCTTTTCTTGCAACACGTGTTGCTTCGGCTACGGTATAAATTCGTCTGTCTCTTCTTTCAATGATATTACCGGATGCCTCGATTGAGCCGCCGCCCATACCACCGGTCTGTGTTTCACTTTGATCAACGGCAGGTGTTTTTGACACATTCACTTCACCGTTTGCGAGCATACCCGCCAATTTGTTTTTCAAATTGGTACATGTCGATGATGTCGGATTATTACAGGCAGATGATCTGTTGATAGCATCTTCCATCTTAGCACTGCATGTATCTCCGCCCAAACAATTCACTTTAATATCGGCACTCCAGTTTTTCAACAAACCGAGAATGGCATCATAGTTGGCATCACTGCCGAGGGCATCAATCGTCACTTCTTTAATCGGCGCATCTTTAAAACAGTTTGAACCGATACTGACCAAATTCTTACCTATCGTAATTTTTTCAAGCTGACTGGTATATGGCGTACCCGACGTATTTCTGGAATTGTCTATCGAAAATGATGATTCACCCAATGACGTTAATCCGTCACCGAGAACCAACTCTTTTAACCCGGTCGCGTTCACAAACGTACCGTCTCCGATTGTTTGAACCGTATCGGGAATGGACAATGAGGTTAAGGCAAAGTTATATGCAAAAGATTTATTACCTATCTCTGTCACACCGCCAAAATCAATGCTTGTTAAGCTTGTTGCACGAGAAAAAACACCTTCACCGATACTGTGAAGCGAGTCGGGCAATTTTAAGGTTTCAAGACTGGTCGCATTCTCAAAAGCATGCTTATCAATATTTGTAATACCTTCATTGATTGTCAAATTAACCAAACTGCTGGCACCGTAAAAAGCCTCTTCCGGAATCGTTGTTAAACCGCTGCCTATCGTCAAAGATGTCAAATTCGTGGCATCTTTAAAGGCATATTTACCCATAGATGACACCATATTCGGAATCGTTGCACTTTTAAGATTGGTGTTGTTTTCAAAAGCCGTTTGACCGATGGATGTCAGCGTACTCGGCAAACTCACCTCTTCCGATTGCGTTAATCCTCTGAACGCATAATTACCGATTGAAGTAATATTTTCAGAAATACTCACCGATTTAATTTGGCTTTGATAGGCATACCACGGCGCATTAGACCCATCGCCGGTTTTGGTATATGTCGGAATACCGCCCGAACCTTCAACAATCAACTCCCCTTGTTCCGTAATACGCCAAGAAAGATTGGTATTAATTATTGTTGTAGAAACAATATCACCAGC
>JAGCOI010000130.1 GCA_017645485.1 Alphaproteobacteria bacterium
ACCATAAGCCTGCAGCAACACCTCTCCAAAATTTTCCATTTTTGCTACCAAGGTACGATCCAACGAATGAAAAGAGATAGGAAAGAGAAATTGTAAGCATTACGAGATAAAATAAAAGTTCCATAGTTGTATGTTTTTTAGTTAATACTCTAATTAAAAACAAATCATTATGAAAAATTTATCATCTTCAAGCACAGGGCTTATAATTGACATTATTCTATCCATAATAATTTGTTATCACTTTCAGCATATCACACCCCCAACATTTTGTCAAGCCTATTATCACCGCATCTCTTTTTTAAGCAAAGTTCAAATACATCAAAAAAAAGCTTGCATTGAATCAAAATTGTTTTATGTTCAAAGTCAAACAAACAAGGAAAAAAACATGAAAGTCAGAACAAGATTTGCCCCCTCGCCCACGGGCTATATGCACATCGGCAATTTAAGAACGGCGCTTTATGAATATTTAATTGCCAAATCAGCAGGCGGAGATTTTGTGCTCCGCATCGAAGACACAGACCAAAAACGCTATGTTGAAGGTGCAACGGATATTGTTTATAACACCTTAAGATGTGTCGGTATGAATTGGGACGAAGGTCCGGATATCGGCGGAAATTTCGGTCCGTATATCCAATCCGAACGCAAAAACATCTATGCCGAATATGCACATAAATTGGTCGAACTCGGCGGTGCTCATTATTGTTTTTGCAAACATGAAGAACCGGATGAAGAAGATGAAAATGCCGTTCCGGTCAAATTTGAAGATCCGTGCAAAAAATTATCTTTAGAAGAAGCCAAAGAGCGTATTGCAAACGGCGAGTCGTTTGTCGTGCGCCAAAACATCACCAAAAAAGGCACTTCTGTTTTTGAAGATGTTGTTTACGGTAAAATAGAAATTGATTATGACGAGCTTGATGAGGGTGTCTTGCTTAAATCCGACGGCTTGCCGACATATAACTTTGCAAATGTCATTGACGACCATCTCATGCAGATTTCGCATGTGGTGCGCGGCAACGAATATATTTCATCAACCCCGAAATACAACTTAATTTACGAGGCTTTCGGATGGACACCGCCTGTGTATGTCCACGTACCGCCTGTTATGAAAGATGCGCAGCACAAGCTTTCAAAACGCAACGGCGACGCTTCGTTTCAAGATTTGGTTGCCAAAGGCTATTTGCCCGAAGCTGTTTTGAACTATATTGCGCTTTTGGGGTGGAATCCCGGCACGGAGCAGGAAATTTTCTCGCTTGATGAACTCAAAAAAATCTTTACAGCCGAAAGATTGAACAAATCACCTGCCATTTTCGACATCACAAAATTAACGTGGATGAACGGTTGCTACATCAGGGCCTTATCTGCCGAAAAATTTCACGAACTGGCCATGCCGTATTATCAAAAATATTTAACGCGCACGGTCAATTTACAATTTTTAAGCACCGTTTTGCAACCGCGTCTCGAAACGTTAAACGACATTGCTTCAAACATTGATTTTATTGAAACTTTGCCGAAATATGATTTGTCGCTTTATCAAAATCAAAAGATGAAAACGGATGAATCCGTCGCCAAAACATGTTTAACGGCTGCTTTACAAGTTTTGAAAGATGTGCCCGAAAACAACTGGACGAACGAACACTTGTTTGAAACATTAAAAGCATTGGCGCTTGAAAAAGGGCTTAAAAACGGCCAAGTTTTATACCCTGTTCGCATTGCCTTATCCGGCAAACAAACAACACCGGGCGGCGCAACGGAACTTGCCGTTATTTTAGGCAAAAACGAAACAATCAATCGTCTTGAATATGCTTTAACGCTTTTATAATTGATGAGGACTTATAAAATGACCAGAGTAATTACCATGATGCCCGTCAGATTGGCCGCAACCCGTCTTCCTAACAAACCTTTGCTTGATATTAACGGCAAAACGCTTGTCGAACGCGTTTATAAAAACGTTGAAAAGGCCATGCAGGGCAAAACGGATATTGCCGTTGCCGCCGGCGACCGGCAAATTGTGGATGAGGTGCAAAAATTCGGCGGAACGGCTGTTTTAACCGATCCGAATTTGCCGAGCGGGACGGATCGTATTGCCGCCGCCTTAAAAGTTTTAGACCCCAATGGCGAAAAGTACGATATCGTGGTTGATTTCCAGGGCGATAACCTAAATGTTGATCCGAGCGTATGTTTGCCCTTAATCGACATGGTCAAAAACAAAAATTGCGATATAGCGACCTGCGGCATGGTCATTAAAAACCAAGAAGATAAAACAAATCCGAACATGGTCAAGATTGTGATGGGTTTAAGAGAGGGCGAAAAAGAGGGGCGTTGTTTATATTTCACACGCGCCACCGCGCCTTACACGCGCAACCCCGAAAAATGCACCAATCAGGATTTATACCAACATATCGGCATTTATGTTTTCAAGGCCGCCTCTTTGCAAAAAATCGTTTCGTTACCGAGGGGTGTTTTGGAAGCGCGCGAATCGCTTGAACAACTGCGCGCTCTTGAAAACGGCATGACGATTTATGCCCGCATTATCGATAAAATCAAACTGATTGACGAAGCCCCCGCAGACATCAACACACCGGAAGACCTGGCAAATTCGTTACCGTTTATCAAATAATCTTCCTGTTGTAACTGCAAGCCTTTCTTCGCACGGCGCGGCAATCCCCCAAGATTCCGACTGTCATTGCACATACCTCACCCTGTCATCCTGGAATCGAAGAAGAGCAAGCATTACAATGTCATCCTGAACTTGTTTCAGGATCTACATGTCATTGCGCATGAGGATGAAAATGACCTCAAAATGTTATTTTCACTGCAAATGGCGACGGTTTGTTAATCGGCAAACGAGCGTGCAAGCGAAGTGCGCCGATGTTACAAACCAAGTGACCGACGCAACGCATCGCGTTGCTAGACCATTCATACAACGTGGCAATCCCCCAAGTATTATCCCGTCATTGCGAGCGAAGCGCGGCAATCTCCAAAGACTCCGACTGTCATCGCGCATACCTCACCCTGTCATTCCGGAATCGAAAATGAGCAAACTTGTCGCGCTCCACTTGTTGGAGTTCGTCATGCTGAACTTGTTTCAGCATCTCCTCACTCATCCTTGAT
>JAGCOI010000131.1 GCA_017645485.1 Alphaproteobacteria bacterium
GGATAATCTGCAATTTTCGGTCTTGCATGTGTTACGGCTGATAAAAATGTTGATTTTCCAGCATTCGGAAAACCGATTAGTCCGACATCTGCAATAATTTTTAACTTCAGCCAAACCCACATCTCCTCACCGGGCCACCCCGGTTCAGCATAGCGCGGCGCTTGATTGGTAGATGTTTTAAAACGCATATTTCCCCGACCGCCGTCACCGCCTTTGGCTATTAAAAAACGTTCACCGGGTGTAACCATATCTTTAATAAGCGTTTGACCGTCTTCAGCTAAAATTTCGGTACCGACCGGCACCTTAATAATCAAATCCTCGCCCTTGGAACCGCACATTTCGGAACCCATACCATGTTGACCGCGCGGCGCCTTAAAATGTTGTTGATAACGAAAATCAATCAATGTATTTAAATTTTCGACAGCCTCAAAATAAACACTGCCGCCTTTACCGCCGTCACCACCGTTCGGACCACCGAATTCAATATACTTTTCGCGGCGAAAAGCAACACAACCTCTACCGCCGTCTCCCGATTTAATATATATTTTTGCCTGGTCCAAGAACTTCATAAATTCAATCTATACTGCTATTTTCAGAAAAATAAAGTGGTAAATGCATTACCCCTCGTTATTTATATAAATACCCGAATCGATTATGCCGTCACAACCGAAACGAACATCTTGCCACTTTGTTCTTTAAAAACAACTTTACCTTCAGCAACTGCAAAAATGGTATGATCTTTACCCATATCCACATTTGCACCGGGATGATATTTTGTCCCGCGCTGACGAATAATGATGTTTCCGGGAATCACCGCTTCACCGCCGAATTTCTTCACACCTAAGCGACGCCCGATAGAATCGCGCCCGTTGTTTGAGCTACCGCCAGACTTTTTATGTGCCATTGTTTCTCTCCTATATCTTAAGCTTCTTTATCTTTTGCGCAAACATCTAAAATTTTAACAAGCGTAATTTGCTGTCTGTGGCCGTTTTTACGACGATAATTCTGTCTTCTCTTCTTCTTAAAGATAATGACCTTTGCATCTTTGGCCTGTTTCAAGACGGTTGCTTTAACACTGGCACCCTTAACAAAAGGTTTGCCGATTTTTTCATCTAAGGCTAAAACTTCATCAAAAATAACTTCGGAACCTTCTGCTGCATTCAGTTTTTCAACTTTAACAACATCACCTGTCGTCACGTTGTATTGTTTTCCGCCTGTTTTAATAACTGCGAACATTTTATTTTTCCCAAATCTGTAAATTAAACGTGTGTTGCAATATACATAACTTTTTGCGTCTGTCAAGAGAAAATATATATTTTTTGAAACAAATTTGAAAAGATTATGTTTTTTTTATCAATTGTTTTGTTTTTCCTCTTCCCGCTTTATTGCTCTGTATATTTCGGGACGCATAAATTTTCCCTGCCAAATACCTTTCTTCTTTTGGCGCGCCCGTTTCTCTGCCAAAAGATATCTTTCATCTCTGTATGAAATTGCATACCCCGCTTTAATCATTTCTAAATTCAGTTCCGTATTTTTGATGCGGCAGATACTTAAATCACGCTTATAACGATCTGTACTCTCTTGATAACACTTCACTTTTTCGCCTTGCCTCACACCATTTTTAATCAGTTTTTCAAGATGATTTTTTGCTTCTTTTCCGCAAGCATATGCCTTACCGTTTGCATCATAACATTCCTGAAAATATTCCGGGGCATCAATACCGACCAGCCGAATTCTCTTATTTTTTATTTCTAAACTGTCACCGTCAACAACTTTAACATCAAAACCTGCCGTTGTCTGCATGGCAAAAGATGTTATTAAAATCGCCAAAATACCACATATTATTTTCTTCATGTACTCATTATAAAAAAAGTTTTTTTTCAATCAAGCATTTTTATTTACGATTCATTCATATTATTCATTTATATATATTGTATATTTCAAATTTCAGATAGGAAAGATTGTTATGAAATACGCTGTAAAAACATGTGCTTTGTTAAGTACCGTTGTTGCTTTAAGCTCTTGTCAAACATTTAAATCCGACGATTCTTCTTTGGAACGAGCTCAAGAATGGCAACCTAAAATCACTATGCCCTCGTCTATTGTTGTTTGTCGAGATAAACAATGTGCATCAACAAAGCTCTCAATGTCGCGTGAATATATATACAATTCATTGACACACCTTCTTGAACAAAATGCCAATGAAAAAGCACTTGTATGTCA
>JAGCOI010000132.1 GCA_017645485.1 Alphaproteobacteria bacterium
ACCGAAAATAAGTTTTTTCCCGATATGAATTAAAAAGTCGCTTGAAAAGCCCCATATATTCAACGTCCAAAACAGAAAAATCAGTGCCAGAAAAGGATTGACCAAAACGCTCAGTGCAAAATTGATTTTAACCAACAGCGAGCGTCTTGCCTTAAATGTTTTTCCCCATAACCCGAAAACAAAAATACGCGTGATTAAACCGGCCAAAAAGTCTTTACTGATAAAGAACAACACCACCAATCCCGATGTAAAAATATATCGATTTAAAATATACGATGATAACGTCGGATATCCGAAAAGACTAACACCGAACGAGGCCAGCATCACAACCGCCGTTAACATGTTTATTCTGAAAACAATGGCACGCCATTCATCCGATGCCTCTTCTTCAACAGATAACGCTTTAGCCGTTACAAGCATAATACTTAAGGCCTTGGCAAGCGAACAAAAAGCACACAACAAATTAACTAAAATCGGCTCATATGTGGCACTGACGGCAAGCTGTTCCAAAACCGTCGGCACGGCAATCAAAATCATACCAAGATTAATGGCATGCGCCACTTTTGAAGCCTTTCTGTCAGATATGTTAATCGGTCGCCATTGTCCTCTTGTCGGCGCCAAAACGGCTTGAACAACGGCACGAACCAAAACAACATACAACAACCACACCAAGGCCTTTTCCAAAATTTGCCCGAACAGGCCCACCGAAAAAATTTTCGAGCCTATCATCCAGCCCAAAAAACCGGATATAATAAAGGCCGGAACCAACCCGTGCGCAACGGCATTGGCAATCACGGCAATTGTTTTTTGAATCATATTGGGTATTTCTACATCATCTTTATATCCCCAATTTCTTAAAATTAGTCTTCTTAAAATAACCCCGAGCCAAACAGCGGCAATTAAAATAAACACGATCGGAATCGTATAGGTTAAAACATATGTTCGCGCACTGTCATCAAGTCTTTGATACCAATGCATGGGCGAGCGTACAATATCTGCAAAAAACACCGCAAGCGATTTAAACGAGGCAACAAATGTTTGCGGCATTAAAATCACATCTTGTTTATCCACCAAATCGCCGATAACCCGCTGACTTTTAAAGTTCAGCGTCTGCATATTCAAATCATCAATTTTAACCTGTAAAATATCCGTTTCGGCAATACGACTTTTTAAGAGCGACAGTTCATTTTTCAGTTCTTCTCTTTTTCTTGATAGTTCTTTAAGTTCCTTGCCGCCTTCTTCCAAATCGCCCATAGCGTTCAATTGTTTTTGCACAACTTTGGCTTCACGTTCGTTAAAACGCTTAATTTCCGCAAGTTCATTCGAAATCTCATACAATTCCGTTGTGTGCTTATCAATTTCCTCTATGGAAATTTGCTCGTTTTTCAAATTTTTTTCAACCTGTACCAACTGATCGGAAAGCTTCTTAAATTCCACTTTGCGTGACAAATCCGCAGCATTTGGTGCGGTGCATAAAAACAGCGCAATCGTTACCGTAAAAATCAATTTAAAAAAACGACTCATTGATAGAAATCTCCTATTTTTTAAGCATTAACCGCATCACATCAAAGGCATTTTTGGCGCAATCCGCTTTTAAGTTATCAGCCACAACCCAAAAGCTAAAACCGTTTTCAGATGACAAATCCTGCCTTATTCTCGAAACATAAATATCACTTTCACCCTGAACATCATTCAAGCTCACATATCCGCCGTCAACCTGCTTATCAAAAAGCGTTACGCCTTTTGTTTCGGATATCAGTTTTTTTACATCATCTAATTCAAAATCTTTAACCGTTTCCGCATTAACAAACGCACCCGCACCGATAAAAGCCGGCACATAAGCCAAATTGGCATGTGTTTTCATATTGCCGCCCAAAACTTTTTTAATTTCGGCATTTACCTGCCACTCGGCTTCCGTTTCTTCACCGATAAAACCGCCGACCTGCGGCAAAACATTAAAAGCAATTTGCTTTTTGAAAATTTCTTCATCATCAAAAATCGGCGCATTGATATATATTTTCCGTGTTTGCGAAAAAAGTTCATCCATTGCCTCATGTCCGTGAACGGAAGTAGATAAATAAGCACTTGTGACAATACGTTTAACACCGTATTTTTCATTGATTTTTGCAAGCGGTTTTAATATCTGTGTCACAATCGCCGAAGGAATGCTCACCACATTTTTTTGCCCCCGATTAATATCTTCATCATTTAATCCGGCAACAATCATCGGCACATCACTGTCTGTTGAGGTTGCCCCCGAGCAATCAATTACCTTTATTTTTGCCTGCACGGCTTTGGGTAAATATCTTTTTGCAATTTCGGATGAACACGCGAACAAGGCAACATCTGCTTTGGCAAAATCGAAACCGTCTAAATTCAACACATCTGCATCTTCTTCTTCCCCGTAAGCAACCGTCGTCCCCATCGGACTGTTCGGTTCTAAGGCCAAAACATCGGAAACATTAACATCATTTTCGCTTAAAAAATTTAAAATTTCACGCCCTGTATTTTCATTTGCGCCGACAACTGCAATTTTAACCATTTGAATATCCTTTTATTTAAAGTGTTTTATCCCTTTTATCATAAATTTATTGATAAATAGATAATATTTGCAAAAAATATCTGCAATCTGAAAAAAAAACAAAAAAATATATTGACAAAGATTGCATTTTAGACTAAAATCCGAATCACTATGAATTAAAGAGATATTATTAACTCAAAACAAACAATATGGAAAATAATAAATTAGCGTCTTTTGCCAATCTTGAGGCAAAGGGCAGAGAGTTGGTAGCCGTTGTCAGAATTCGTCCCGGTGCAGGTTCCGTTGACATATTAGACTATGACAATCCGCGTATCTGGGCAATTATCCCGGGCTATAAGGACAAAGACGGTGTCATCACATCACTGAAAACCGGTATGCCCGTTCGCACAGGTTGGCGCGACAGTGTTCGCTCGGTGCGCGTCGGAACCGCATTCGATTACGAGGGTGGTGCATCTATCATCTTCACCCGAAGGTGGGATAAAGGCAACCCGATCCACTTCTTGGCCGAACGTACCGGTCCGGCATCAACGTGCGTCCTTCATCGCGCTTTCGGTGAAGAGCTCAAGAAAGATCCTGAGCTTATTTAATTAAAAAATCAGACCCGCTTATCCAAGCGGGTTTTTTTTATTGTCATTGCAATCTCCCTCGTCGCCGTGCCACCATACCTGTCATCCTGGAATCAACGATGAGCAAGCGGCAAAGCCGTCACGCTCCACTTGTTGGAGTTCGTCCTGCTGAACTTGTTTCAGCATCTCCTCACTCATCCTTGA
>JAGCOI010000133.1 GCA_017645485.1 Alphaproteobacteria bacterium
GTCCGCGTCCACGAGGTCCAGGCTGCGCTCCACGCCGTCCACGAGAATGAGCGGTTTGTTGGAGTTGCTGCCGAAGGTGGCGACGCCTCGAATCCAGAAGTCCGCGCCCGCGCCGGGCTCACCAGTGCGCTGAAGCACCACGAGACCGGCCATCTTGCCGGCGAGCGAGGAAGACACCTGACCGACGCCCGTCTTCAGGAGTTCGGTGTTCACGGTGAAATTGTTGCCGTTCGGCCGGGGCCGGTTGTGACTTTGTTTGAATTTAAGCCGGTGGCCGGTACAAAAACGGCTCGTGTTATCGGCTTGTCGGACGATATTGCACGGTCGATGTGTGCTCTGTCGGTGCGTATTGCCGTTGTGCCGGGCACAGATGCCATCGGTATTGAGATTCCGAATGAAAAGCGCGAGACGGTTTGGTTTAAGGATTTGATAGAAGATGAAACGTTTGCTCAAAGTAAAAATACCTTAAATGTTGTTTTAGGTAAAGATATCGGCGGTAAAAATATTTATGCGGATTTGGCAAAAATGCCGCATTTGCTTGTTGCCGGTACAACAGGTTCGGGTAAGTCCGTCGGTGTTAATTCAATGATTTTATCGTTGCTTTATAAAATGACACCCGAAGAATGCAAGATGATTATGATTGACCCGAAAATGCTTGAATTTTCAATGTATAATGATATTCCGCATTTGTTAACGCCGGTGATTACCGATCCGGCAAAGGCCGTGCTCGGCTTAAAATGGGCCGTTAATGAAATGGAAGAACGTTATCGCAAAATATCGGATTTGCATGTGCGTAATATTTTCGGTTATAATCAAAAACTTAAAGAACTAAAAGAAAGCGGCGAGAAACTGACCAAAACGATTCAGGTCGGATTTGATGCCGAAACGGGCAAACCGATTTATGAAAGTCAGGAATTGGATACAACCCCGATGCCTTATATCGTGATTGTGGTTGATGAAGTGGCTGATTTGATGATTATGGCACGTAAAGAAGTGGAAGCGGCTATTCAACGTTTGGCTCAAAAAGCGCGTGCCGCCGGTATTCACCTTATTATGGCCACGCAACGTCCGTCGGTTGATGTGATTACCGGTGTGATTAAGGCAAACTTCCCGACGCGTATCAGTTTTCAGGTTACATCAAAGTTTGACAGTATGACGATTTTGGGTGAAAAAGGTGCCGAACAATTACTCGGTATGGGTGATATGCTTTATATGCCTGCCGGTCAGAAACCGCTTCGCGTGCACGGCAGTTTTGTAAAAGACAGTGAAGTGGAAGCCGTGGTGGACTTTTTGAAAACACAGGGTGAGCCGGACTATATTGAAGCGGTAACCGAAGGTGAATTGCAAACAAAAGACGGCGGACCTGTTTTTGACAGCACAGCCATGGGTTCGGGCAGTGATGCGGACTTATATGCACAAGCCGTTGAAATTGTACGCAACGATAAAAAGGCTTCCGCAAGCTATATTCAAAGACGTTTAAGGATCGGATATAACAGAGCGGCCTCTTTGGTGGAACGCATGGAAAGTGAAGGTATTGTCGGTCCGGCCGATCATGTGGGGCGTCGTGAAGTTTTATAAGCTTAATGCACTGTGCTTTATACGAATTTTTTACTGGCTTTAAATAAATCCGCATTATATTATAGCAAAAAATGTTTTGAAAGGCGATAAAATGACAAGCAAGGAAAAAGAGAAAATAAATGAAATAGAAAAAGCACGATTGAAGCTTTCTATTGAACATTATATTCGCTATTTTATCGGTAAACGTCCGATGGAACTGACCAAAGAAGAAACATTGCAGGCGATATCACTTGCCGTGCGTGAATTTGCAATGGATAATATGTATCGTACGATTTCACGCTATAACGAAGTCGGCGCCAAGCGCGTGTATTACCTTTCGATTGAATATTTACTCGGGCGTTCGCTTGAAAACAATTTGCACAACCTTGATTTGTTTAAGCTTATTAAAGAAATTAAAATTGAAGGCATGCCAAACCTGTCGATGCAGGATATTTATGATGCCGAATATGATCCGGCACTCGGTAACGGCGGTTTGGGCCGCTTGGCAGCATGCTATTTGGA
Source organism: Alphaproteobacteria bacterium (assembly GCA_017645485.1). Taxonomy (GTDB): domain Bacteria; phylum Pseudomonadota; class Alphaproteobacteria; order RF32; family CAG-239; genus UBA1254. The sequence goes on from JAGCOI010000133.1 coordinate 2,080, forward strand.
TTCAATGGCTTCGCTCGGTTTGCCGGGATTTGCTTACGGTATTAACTATCAGTTCGGTTTGTTTAAGCAAAAATTTGAAAACGGTTGGCAAATTGAGCAGGCGGATACGTGGCTTTGCGAAGAGTCACCGTGGCAGTTCGCACGGCATGACCGTAAGGTGACGATACCGGTGAACGGACGTGTCGAAAGCTATCAGGCCGGTAACGGACGTACATATTTTTCGTGGGTTGATACGAACACGATATATGGTGTTCCGTATGATTTTCCGATTGTCGGCTATCAGGGAAAATCGGTTAACTATTTAAGGCTGTTTTCCGCTAAAACCGACGATGAATTGGATATTAAAATTTTTAACGAAGGCGGCTATATGGAGGCCGTGAAAGATAAAATTAAAACGGAAACCGTCTCGAAAGTTTTGTATCCGGCCGATAATATTGAAGAAGGAAAGCATTTAAGGCTTTTGCAACAGTATTTCTTTGTATCGTGTGCCATTCAGGATATTATTCGGCGTTTTTTGGAAAAAAGTAACGATTTTCATAAA
>JAGCOI010000134.1 GCA_017645485.1 Alphaproteobacteria bacterium
ATAGCAATATTTTTTTTGCTATTTTAATAAACTTTTTTTATTTTTATAAAAGATTAAGATTTTTTGAGCTAAAATGATGGCAAATTTTAAGGAAAGGATTTTTTGTTGTCACATTTAATCGAAATTGATTACGGTAAAATTAACGTGTATAATGAAGAGGCAACAGATAAGTTTGCCTACCCTTTACTTTTAACATTGCCTCATTCCGGCCGTTTATTTCCCGAAGAATTTTTCCAATTAACCAATCTAAAACTTGAAGAACTTCGCGGTAATGAAGATTTGTTTATGGATGAATTGCTTGCCCCGCTGGCCAAAGAAGGTATTGCCACGCTTAAAATGAATGTAGCACGTGCTTTTATTGATGCGAATCGGGATAAAATCGAATTAGACGAGAAAATGTATTTTGATTATCCCGCCGATAAAATCATTTTTGAAAACAGCAAATGTCGTTCCGGTTACGGTCTTATTCACAGGGTAACATCTTCCGGCAAAAATATATATACGGCACCCATTTCTTATAACGAAGTGCAAAAGCGCATTAAAAACGTGTATGATGTTTATCATAAGCGCTTAAATGCGCTCATAACAAAGTGTTGCCACAAATTCGGTTTTTGCATTGTGCTTGATTGCCATTCCATGCCCTCAAAAATTTGTTCCATTTTTGATGACAATAAAACAATAGATATTTGCTTGGGCGATTTGTTTTTACAAAGTTGCCCCATTGAAATCAGCAACATCTTAAAAAACAACCTTGCATCCGAAGGTTATGAAGTTTTAAAAAATGTGCCTTATTCCGGGGCATACACAACTTTTAATTATTGCCAACCGCGCAAAAAAATATACACATTACAACTTGAAATCAACAGATCGCTTTATGCAAACGAACAAACGCTGACCAAAACACATCTGTTTGATAAAATTCAAACGGATATTTGTTCGTCTGTCTTAAATTTTGCAAAAGTCGCATCACACCTTTAATCTTTTATTTTCAGCTCTTTTGAAAAATATTTTGTCATTTTTTTGTAAATTTTTTGCAAAAAATGTCATTTTTTACTTTATTTTTGAAAATAAATATGTTATGTGTTTGTTGAAATTAACCTTTTGTAAATCATTTTAAATGAAGGTTAACGCGTTTTAACAACGCACGGAGAGACCTTTAGGCATATGCCTATTGCGGTTTTTTTTCGTGCCGAAACAAAGGATAACATATTAAGTGTTGCGTAAATTTGTGTTCATTTGTGCCATGTTAGTCTGTTTGGCTCACCCGCTTCAAGCCCAAAAAGGCGTTGAAGCTGTCAATGATGCTGAACTGCAAGCCGCCGATTCGAACGTGTGCGCCCTTTTTGTTGCCCGTATGGAAGAAAAGTACGGCATTAAAAGTCATTTACTTGAAACAATCGCCAGTGTTGAAAGCGGCATTATGGATGAAGAAACCAAAAGTTTTGTTTCATGGCCGTGGTCAGTCAACGTTAACGGTAAAGGTTATCGTTTTAACACAAAAGAAGAAGCCGTTAACAAGGTTAAAGAATTGCAAGCGCAAGGTTTCAAAAGCATTGATGTCGGATGTATGCAAA
>JAGCOI010000135.1 GCA_017645485.1 Alphaproteobacteria bacterium
TCTGCCATGAAGTCTGGATATTTCAGGAACCATGCAGCTTGCATATTTGTCTTTTGCATATTGAACAATACCGTCATCAATAATCGCTCTCTTGCATTCATCTTCGCTCAAACCTTCTGCCGTAGCTTCATCTATAATACGATAATTTCCCGTCGGTGTTTCTATAAACAAGCCGCCATTTTCATCAATCAAAATATCTTGATGTCTTGTCCCGTTACGAGCAAGTTCCGTTAAATCATAAAAAGAACGAAATCTAACGTTACTCATAATCTTATCGTATTCTTCCTGGTCAATGCCCATATCTTCATTCCAACGTGACGGAAACACTTGTGTCTGACCGGTTTCTGCATCAACACCCGTTGCATATTCCGAAACAATGGCATATGTTTTGGCATCAATGATTTTATCTTCCAACATTTCATCAAGCCTTGTTTGATCCACAAACTGAGATACAAACTGATTGTCCATGTTCATATACGCACGGTCAAGAGATTGTGGATCAAAATTAGCAATAAGACCGTTGTTGATATTACTCTTCATCAAGTCATAGCGCCACTTTTCAATACCCAAATTTTTGTTCCACTCAGACGGGAAAGGTTCAGACTGAATATCCTGAGGCACAATATCTTCGGTATCCACACCGCCGGCCCGAAGAGGTCCTTTGCCGTTAAATGCATCAGAACTATCCGCCGTCAAACTGTCGCTACCGCCTCTGTTATACGGATAATCCGTTGCCCATTTCGGATTGCCTTCAAGCTTCACGGCTTCAACAGTTTGAACAGCTTCAATACTTGTGCCGTCGCTTAACGAACCTTTATCAAACCAACCCGAAACCGTTTCTTTGATAGAATCAAAATTACGGACAAAAGCTTGAATACCTTGCGTTAAAGCACCTGCGGCAAGACCGATACCGAGCCCTTTAAGTGCACTCTTAAATTCTTTCTTGGCGTTTTCATCTTTCTTGTTTTTCAAAACATTCACGCCCGTATAACCTGCTTCGGTTGCCTGTGTCATATTGGCAACGCCTAATCTTGTCAAAGAAAAAACTCTTTTGCAGTCATCCAACGATTGGAAAGCTGCCGCATGCTTTGCAAGCAAGCCGAATGACAAAACAGAAACAGCTGACGTAATAATGGCTTTTCTTTTATATTTTTCATCACCTTTCTGACCGGTTTCTTTATCGCCCATCAATTTCACACGGGCATCATGCCAACGTTGCTTAAACGATAACGGTTGCATGCCTTTCTCTTCGCTTTCGATTTTGGCTTTTTGCGTTTCATTTAAAATAGGCATAATCCAAGAACTTGCCGCCATATAAGCGCCGTAAGCTACCAAAGCTATAGTGCCGTAACCAGATAAAGTCAACGCAATCGTTGCAGCCGCATTGGTCGCAATCTGATATTTATTTTCTCTGAATGTTTGAAAAAGTCTTTTGTATTTACCGCCCGATACTTTATCGGCTTTACCCTCCAAATTTTGTTTTCTGACGGCAACTCTGACGGCAACTTCGTTTAACTTTTTGCGCGACTCGCCATCCATTGTTCTGGCTTTTTCTTTCAGTTGCGTCTGATAAGCTTGCGCCTGATCTGCCGTGTCCATCACCGAAACCAAAACAACATCTTCCGAAACCTTCAGCTTTCCGTCTGTCTTTTCGATATCTTTAAGTGCCGAGCGAAATGTATTCGATAATTTCTGAATATATGTCAGCTGCTCCTGGCTTCCGAGTTCAAGTTCTTTGCCTTCCGGTTTTACAACGGCTGAAGCCATTGTTACCTGAGCCATATTGGCAAAAAATCTGTCATTTGTGGCTTCTCTGAATACTTCTTTTTTCTCTTCATGCGACAATTTATGATAGTTCTCACTGCCGAGCAAGGTCATTGATGTCTCAAGCTTGCTCTTTTGGAACAACAAATTCAAATAATCCGTCGTTTGCTTTTGAGATAAAGCAACCTCTTTACCCGTTTTTTCGTCTGTGGCATAAATTTCAATGCGCGAGGCAACTTCATCCATATACTTTCTTCTTACCCCGAAATTACTTGCATAGTAATCATTTGAAAATTCCTGCAAATCTTTGGCATTATCCATATACACCGAAGCATCATCACAGACCATGGCATGTTTTCTGCGATAGTCTTCTTCTCTTTCAGCCAACTCCTTTAATGCCGGATGATTCGGCGCAACGGATTCCAAATATCTCTTGGCCTCTGCAAAACGCGGATGTAAAAAATCCTGTAAAATAAGCACAGCATCATCTATTGTCAGTTCTTTTGACATCTCTTTAAATCTCCCAAAAAAAGTGTTATCAAAATTTGAACACAATATACACCATTTTTTGGGTTATTGCAAGAACTTTTTTTGACAAAATCATCTGCCAACGACAAAACCTTCTGCCGCATACGAATCTCCGTATATTCGCTGCCACACATGAACTTTTGCTTGCTTTATAAAAAATAATTGATTATAAGAGCACGCAATATAACATTTTGTTTGGAAAAAAAATGCGCGTTGATATTTTTGATTTTGATTTAGACAGAGAGTTGATTGCCAAAGAACCCGCAAGGCCGCGCGATTCGTCGCGTCTTTTAGATTTATCGGACGGCCGAAATATCATCGACCGCCATTTTTACGATTTGCCGGATATTTTACAAAAAGGCGATTTACTTGTCTTTAACGACACAAAAGTTATTCCTGCCCGCCTGTACGGTACCAAGGGCGAAGCATTTGTCGAAGTCACGCTTTATCATCCGCAAAGCGCGCTTGTTTGGCACAGCTTTATAAAAAATGCCAAACGCTTAAAACCGCAAGACATCATCACTTTTTACACATCAGATATTACCTGCGGCGAATCGACTTTTAAGGCTAAAGTCCTCGAAAAAAACGATGAAGACGGTGTTTTGATAGAATTTTTATGTCCCGTCAACGATTTAAGTTCTTTTTTGCAAACATACGGTGCCATGCCGCTTCCGCCGTATATCAAGCGAGAAAAACCCGTTAAAGGCTTATGGTCACCTTATAACGATAAAGAAGATTATCAAACGGTCTATGCCAAAAACGAAGGTGCCGTCGCCGCACCGACCGCCGGTCTTCATTTTACCGATAACGTTTTCAAAAAACTCGAAGAAAAAGGCATTGAAAAAGTGTTTTTAACGTTGCATGTCGGTGCCGGCACATTTCTGCCCGTTAAAACGGACGATACGAAAGATCATAAAATGCATGCCGAATTCGGCATTATTCCGGAAGATACGGCGAATAAAATCAATACAGCCAAAGCGCAGGGGCGCCGCATTATCGCCGTCGGCACAACTTCCTTAAGGCTGCTTGAAAGCGCGGCCGATGACAAAGGCCTGCTTCACCCGTTCTGCGGTGAAACCGATATTTTTATCACACCCGGATATAAATTTAAGATTATCGATATGATTATCACAAATTTTCACCTGCCGAAATCAACTCTTTTTATGCTCATTTGCGCGATTGCCGGCACAGAAACCATGAAAAAAGCATATGCACACGCCATTAAACAAAAATATCGTTTTTATTCGTACGGCGACAGTTCTATTTTAAAGTGCGTCAACAAAATTTAAACCTTTACGAGCTAAACTCAAAAAACGATTGTATAACAACAAAGGTTTGATATGGGATTTTTGCTTAATTTGCTTTCTTGCGTCAAAGATTCATATATGCCGGCATTCATTGTTTTGTTTGCCGCTTTTTGTTGTATTATGAACATTCCGGCGCCCGATGCCCCTCTAACACCGCTCAGCATCACATTGTTATGCGTTTGTTTTGTTAATTTCATATTTTTGTTTTTTGTTAAAGACATCAAAAACATTTTTTTTACATTACTCATTTTAACTCTTTATATCATTGAAGCCAAACTTTTTACCGCATCGGTCAGTTTACTGACCTTAAAATCCGTTTACGGCTGGATTATTCTGGCCATGCCGTTAAATTTATTTTTCATTTCAATGATTGATCGAAATGAGAATAAAACCTTTAATCTGCTGTGCTTTTTTTTGGTCGAAGCCGCCCTTTTGGAAAACCTCTACTTATCCGGCTTCGGAACGTTGCCCTTTTATTTTAATTTTATCAGTGCCGCTTTATGGATACTTGTTTTTTTATACATTCTTACCACAATCAGTCTTTATCCTTCCGTTAAAAACAATGCTTTTTTCTTTGCCTCAATTCTTATCTTTTTTGCACTGTTTCAAGCCGATGACAGCCACAGTTTTCTTGTCTGCTTATTGGCGGCATGCACATTAAATTTTGTTGCCAATATTGCGGCTGCCGTATATGCTTATTTTCGAGATGAAGTTACCGGTGTGTATTCTTTTAATTCTTTTCCGGCACTTGATCCTAAAAAATTACCGCCGAAATATACCATTGCTTTTTTCTGTATCGACAATTACTCAAAAATATTAAAAGTTTTCAAAAAAAATCTGACCGATAAGCTCACAAAAATGATCTTAAAGCGCATGCTTACCATACAACCGAACGCTGTTATATACCGCCTCAAACCCGATGAATTTTGCTTTATATTTTTTGAGCAAGACATTCATCAAACCTTTGATATGGTTGAAGAAATGCGTCGTCTCATTGCCGGCACCGAATTTGTTTTAACCAAGAAAAAAATCTTAAAATTAACGGTTACCCCCGTCGTATCCGAAAAACATCGAAACGATGCCAATGCCGCCGCCGTTTTGGAACGTATGCATCAAAACTTTGACAGACGTTATAAATTTACACAGAATATCACGTTTTGCGATGAAATCGAACAAGCCAAAAAGAATAAACGCGGCTCAAATCGTTTTGCGATGTCTAAATGAAAGCCAAATCAGACCGACACCGACAAACAATATCGGCAAAGATAAAATTTGCCCCATCGTCACGTTTTTGAATATAAATCCGAGTTGAGCATCAGGCTCTCTGAAAAATTCTATACAGATGCGACAAACGGCATAAAAACATAAAAATACGCCGGATATCAAACCTTTTTTTTCACGCACACAGGCATATTGCCATAAAATTCGTAAAACAACAAACAACACAATCCCTTCAAAGGCGGCCTCATACAATTGTGACGGATGTCTCGGCAAATAACCGCCGTTCGGAAATCTCACCGCCCAAGGCATATCAGTTACTCTGCCCCATAATTCATCATTAACAAAATTGGCAAGCCTGCCCAAAAACAGACCGAACGGTGTATAAACAGCCGCCAAATCAGACAATCCCAAAAACGGATAATGCATTTTACGCGCGCTGTAAAACAATGCCGCAATCACACCGATAAGCCCTCCATGAAACGACATACCGCCGTGCCATAAAGCAAAAATCTCAAGCGGATGATTAACAAACATCTCAAAATTGTAAAACAATACATAAAAAATACGCCCGCCCAATATAATACCGAGCGTAACATTAAACATCATGTCATCTAAACTTTTTTTGTTTATCGGTAAGCTGAATTTTTTTATATCACGATACATAAAAAACCATGCAAACACAATACCTGCCAAATATGCAAGCGAATACCATCTGATATCAAAACCGCCTATATTAAACAAAACCGGCGATATATTCGGATAAGCCAATCCGACCATTTATTTGCCTCTTTTCAAAATCTTTATTGTTTAAAAGTATATTAAAAAGCTTACAAATATCCACATTAAAAACAAAAATGTTCACTGTCTTTTTTTTAAGTAATTGTTTTTATTACATAAAATATTTTTCATAAAAAATTTTATTGCACAACTTTATTAATCGTATTGTATCTTTGAAAGACGCTTTATATTCTATGCTTCGTAAAACACAACTACCGCGGAAAATTTATGCTTGCAGCAAATCGACCATATACGTCTTTCAATCCGATAGATACCGTTCAAACCTTTTTTGACGGCAGATCCGTTGAATTTGAACGCCGCAATTTAAATGAAATCGTCGCGGAAGTTCAGGGCAAATGGCAGAATATGCTTCTCTTTTTTGCTTGGGAAGAGCGTTTAAAATGTCTGCAAATATCCTGTTTTATTAACATTCAAAACAAAATCTGCGACACATCACGTATTTTTGAATTGCTTGCACTCATTAATGCGGATTTGTGGCTCGGCCATTTTTCATATTGGACCGAACATCAAACGCCTGTTTTTAAGCATACGGTTATTGTTGACTTCAACGATACCTGTTTTGAACAAAAAATGTCTCAAATCATTGATATTGCCATCAACGAATGCGAGCGTATGTACCCCGTATTTCAAGCCGTTATGGCGCAAAATATCGAACCCAAACAGGTACTGCTTTCCTTATCGGGCAGCATTTTGCAATAAATTTACGATTTGGCACTGAATTGTGCGTTATAAAGTGCTTTGTATGCGCCGTTTTCGTGCAACAACAGTTCGTCATGCGTTCCTGCTTCGGCAATCTGTCCGTCATTTATCACAATGATTTTTTCGGCATTTTTAATTGTCGATAAACGGTGCGCAATCACAAATACCGTCCTGTTTTTCATCAAATTCTCAACAGCCTTTTGCACAATGGCTTCAGACTTGTTATCAAGTGCGGAAGTTGCTTCGTCCAAAATCACAATCGGTGCATCTTTAATCAATGCTCGCGCAATGGCAATACGTTGTTTTTGGCCACCCGAAAGTGTGGCACCGCGTTCACCGATAATCGTATCCAAACCATCATCCAAACCGGCCACAAACTCATCTAAATACACCAATTTCAAAACGCGCTCAATATCTTCATTGCTTGCATCCGGACGACCGGCCAAAATATTTTCTCTGATGGTTCCGGAAAACAAGAAATTATCTTGAAACACAACCGCCATATTGGCTCTTAAAGATTGCAAGCTGTAATCTCTGATATCCTTACCGTCAATTAAAATTTGCCCGCCGCACACATCATAAAAACGCGGCAACAGATTAACCAATGTTGTTTTACCGCCGCCGGAATTACCGACAATTGCAATATTTGAACCGGCTTTAACATTTAAGTTAATATTTTGCAAAACGGGCACATTGTTTTTATAAGAAAAACACACATTCTTAAATTCGATATTGTTGTGTATACCTTTCAATTCGAGTGCATTTTCTTTATCTTTAATTTTAGGTTCAATATTCAAGATTTCCGCCAATCTCTCAATGGCCAAAAACGAAATCTGAACATTATTAAAACTTTTGCCGATACCTTTCACCTGTGTATAAAGCATAATAAGCGCCGTAATAAACGAAACAAAGTTACCCGGCGTAATCTGACCGTTCACAATCATTGAACTGCCGTACCAAATCACTGCACCGATACCTGCAGAAACAACAACATGCATCAACGGTGTAATCCATGCCGTTTTCTGAACCATTTTAATACTCAGCTTAAAAATTTGTTTTAAGGCCGCATCAAATTTTTCATACATATATTTTTGCAGGTTATATCCGGCAA
>JAGCOI010000136.1 GCA_017645485.1 Alphaproteobacteria bacterium
TGTAGGAGCTTTTGCCGTTATAGAAGAAAATGTTGTTATCGGTGATAATTGCCGCATCGAAGCAGGTGCTTATATCGGAAGAGGTTGTCAAATCGGTCATCGTTGCCGTATCGGTGCAAATGCTTATGTGTCGTATTGTGTGATGGGTAATGATTGCTATATCTATACAGGGGCGTCAATCGGTGCGGACGGTTTCGGTTTTCAGTTGATAAACGGAAAGCATTGTCGGATTCCTCAGGTCGGCCGCGTTATTATAGGAAATGATGTTGAAATCGGGGCAAATTCTTGCGTTGACAGAGGTGCTCTTGATGATACGATTATTGCAGACGGATGTCGTATTGATAATTTGGTGCAGATTGCGCATAATGACAAGTTCGGTCAGGGGTGTGTGATTGTGGCACAGGTCGGCGTTGCCGGCAGTTGCTCGTTCGGTGATTATGTTGTTTGCGGCGGACAAACGGGTTTCGCCGACCACTTAAAAGTGGGCTCGGGCGCGCAAATTGCGGCACAATCGGGCGTGATGCGTGATGTTGAACCGGGTGCTGTTTTGCTTGGTACACCGGCTGTTCCGTTTAAGGATTTTATGCGCCAAGTGGCCTTTTTACAAAAAAATTCAAAAAAATAAGGAAAATTCAATGGAAATAAGAAAATATAATATACGGGATATTATAAAAGTTTTACCGCACAGGTATCCGTTTTTGTTGCTTGATACAATAGAAGTTATTGAAGACGGTGCAAAAGGTGTGGGGCATAAAAATGTGACGATGAATGAACCGTTTTTCCAAGGACATTTTCCGGATAATCCGATTATGCCGGGGGTTTTGCAAATTGAAGCGATGGCACAGGCGGCCGGATTTGTGATTGCCAACAAAGGCGGAAATTTAGAACAGGGGCGCGTGCTGTTTATGAGTGTGGATAAGGCAAAGTTCAGAAAACAGGTTATTCCGGGCGATTGTTTGGATATTCATGTTGAGAAAATTAAAGAACGCCGCAATATTTATGTTTGTGCAGGCAAAATATTTGTCGGTGAAACTTTGGTTGCAGAAGCCGAAATGACGGCTATGGTCGGCTGATTTACAGGGTGTGTCCGAAAGCTTTTTCTTCTAATTTTTTTTGCTCATTGCGTTCGATTTTGTTTGACGTTTCAAGGCTTGCGGCATCAATCAGTTTTTCAAGCAGGCGTGAGACGATATCGTTTTGATTTTCGTTTGCGCCATAAAGCAAAAATCTGTTTTGAAGAACGGTTGTAATGTCATCTTTGAGGCCTGTGATTTCAAAAGCAACAACCATTTGAATTCTTTTATGGTCGGCATCCAGGGTTTCGGGTTTTGCTTTTAAGAGTTTCGGTGTGATGACATAATCGGCCAAATCTTTTTTTTCGGTTAAAAAGAAATAGGCGTTATTTTGCAGTTTTTCGGTTAAGTAAGCGGTGTATTTTAATGATGTTTTGCCGTTAAAATAAACAAAAGGTTCTATATATACAAGCGCTAAATTTTCCATGTTTTGCGGTTTAAGTTTTAAATCGGCATCAACGCTTTGAACAATTTGAGTAAGATCCGTGCCGTCCGTTTGATGGGATTTTGCGGTTTTTTTAAATTCGTTTTTAACCGATTCAATGTTTGAGGGGTTAATATATCCGACAATATCGACGCAAACTTTATTTTCATCGGATTTTGTAACTTTAGAGGTTAAATCTTCAACAAAATCATCAACCAGACGATAAATCATAACCGTAAAATCATGATCGTTAAAAAGCGCGTGGTCTTGCGCAAGAACAGGTACGTTTTTAAGCCCTAAAAAAACGGCTTTGTCAACCGCACGATTTCTGGCACCGGATAAACTTTCACCGGAAATCATTTTTTCACACGCGTTAGCCCTTATTTCAATACTTTCGCTTTCTTGCGCAAAAGCAATATAAGGGCTAAAGCTTAAAATAAGACAAATCAGCGCTAAAAGCATGATTATAACCAGCTTTTATTGTCTGCCCTTTTTACAATTTGAGACCAAATGCCGGCCTGCTTGCCGTCTTTATCGGTCAACTCAATGATATATTTAATGGCCGGCACCGTTTTAGATTCGGTATCAAACCATTCGGCTGTTGTTTTAACAACGTAATCAGCATCTTCAATGTTGTCGGTTAACTCAAAAGTGTGTGAGTTTTGAAGATGGGTTCTAAAGACTTCTGTGCCTTTTTCGATGCCGCCGGGTAAATCACTGTCTTTGGCAATCGGCGCATCAACGTGAATTTTAACATTCGGCGTTTTGCTGTATATGGCATAAGTATCTTTGATGAATCTGTTGAAAGCTCTGTTTGCGGCAAGCTCATAACTTTTCGGTTGAGCAGGAATATATTTGATGGTTTCGGGTGCCTGAGGTGCACCAAAGGCGGCCTCTTCAATGACGCCCGGTTGATAAGGATGAAATGTGTCGCAATAACCGCAACCGCAACTTAAAGTTTGATGATCATCACATGGCCTTTTGTTGTTTTCAACAACCTGTTCTTCAACAATGCGCGGATGCTGAACTTCGCGGCAGGGTTTCGGCGCATAAGCGCACGCACAAGGATTGACTTGAACTGCGGGTTCTTCATACACAACAGCCGGTTGCGGCTGAGAGTTGGAACAATTTGTGCCGGTGCAATAATTTGCACAACCGGCAAGTGTGAGACCAAGTGCGGAAACAATCAACTTTTTCATTTATAAATCTCCCTTACATTTAGATAATAACTTTTTTGAAGATATAAAATTTTAACCCTAAAATCAAGCGCTTTTTGAAGCGTTTTTATTTTTTTAAGATTACTGTTTTTTTTATTTGACTTTTAAAAAGTGTTATGTTATAGAATGGCTTACCTTTTGGGGGTATAGCTCAGTTGGGCGCGAGGATAAAAAATGCCTAAAACGGCATTTGTTACCGCAAGCGGCGAAGTTTTGTTTTTTTGTGAGAGAGCGTGCAAGCGACCGAAACAAAAATTACAAAACGAGTGACCGAGCAACTGATAAACTCAAAAAGAGTATATTATGGGGGTATAGCTCAGTTGGGCGCGAGGATAAAAAATGCCTAAAACGGCATTTTTTACCGCAAGCGGCGAAGTTTTGTTTTTTTGTGAGAGAGCGTGCAAGCGACCGAAACAAAAATTACAAAACGAGTGACCGAGCAACTGATAAACTCAAA
>JAGCOI010000137.1 GCA_017645485.1 Alphaproteobacteria bacterium
AATTCTTTGCTTGTGAATGTGGCACGCGAATATGTCAGTGTTTCCGGTTATGTAGGGTTGCCGACACTCAATAAAGCCAATTCGCTCAGCCAGTATTTGTTTGTGAACAACAGGCCCGTACGTGATAAATTGTTGTTGGGTGCAATTAAAGGTGCATATCAAGATGTGTTGGCCTCATCACGCTATCCGATGGTTGCTCTTTTTATTGATATTGCGCCTGAATATGTTGATGTTAACGTTCATCCGCAAAAATCGGAAGTACGTTTTTTTGACGGCGGATTGGTCAGGTCGCTTATTGTGGGCGCCATTCGTCAGGCTTTGCTTGCAGGGGATAAAAAAACGGCGGATACGTTGGATTTGGCAAAATTTATCAAAGAAGAGCAGTGGTCTGATGAAAAAGAAATAAATGGTGCGGGTTTTTTATGTGAACCTGAAAAACAGATGGGTGTTTACGAAAAAAGTAATTTTCATTATATGCCTCGCAGATTTGGTTCTCAAACACGGGTTTTGCCGGATTTGGACGGACTGTATTCCGTAAAAACTCAAGACACGACGGACGTATTCCAATCAAATAATACGGAGGATATGCCGCTTCTCGGTTTTGCAAAAGCACAGGTGCACAACACGTTTATTATTTCGCAAACGACAGACAGTATTTTTATTGTTGATCAGCATGCGGCGCATGAACGTATTGTGATGGAAAAATTAAAATCGGATTTAGCATCGGAAAACCGTGTGGCAACACAGATGTTGCTTATTCCGGAAATTGTGGATTTAGGCATTTCCGATAAGGCGCATATTCTGGAAAATATTGATAATTTTGCAAAACTCGGGCTTGTGGTGGAAGATTTCGGGCCTAAAGCCGTGGTTGTGCGTGAGATACCGGCACTGATTTCGGGAGCAGACATTCAAAAGCTTATTAAAGATTTGGCAAGCGAAATAGGCGAATGGGAGGGTTCTTTTTCTTTAACCGATAAGTTGCATCATGTGTGTGCGACCATTGCTTGTCACGGTTCGGTGCGTGCCGGACGTGCATTGAATATTGAAGAAATGAATCGTTTGTTGCGGGATATGGAAAAAACACCGCATTCCGGTCAATGCAATCACGGGCGTCCGACATATGTGGAACTTAAAATAACCGATATTGAAAAACTTTTTGAAAGGCGCTGATAAAACATGGATATAAATGAATTTAAAGAAAAATTACCGCGTTTCGGGGCGCTTTTGGGGTTTGATTTCGGTGAAAAACGACTCGGTGTGGCGGTTTCCGATTTAACAAGAATGATTGCCTCATCTTATAAGATTATTGAGCGTAAAAGCTTTGAAAAAGATATGGCGGAAATTAAAAAAATTATTAAAGATAAAGAAGTTTGCGGTTTGGTATTCGGATTGCCGAAACAAATGAACGGGCAGGAAGGTAAAACCGCTGAATTAACAAGAAAATTTGCCGCAAAAGTTGAAAAAGAGACAAATTTGCCGTGCTTTTTTTGGGACGAGCGCCTTTCTTCAAAAGCTGTGGAAAATTTTTTAATCGGTGAAGCGGATATGTCGCGGGAAAAACGTAAAAAAATTTTGGACGCAACGGCTGCCGCATATATTTTGCAAGGTGTTCTTGATGCGATGACGCGGTTGTAAAATATAAAAATACAGACTTGACAAAAATAAAATTTAAGTGTATATTTAAAAGCACTAAAAGAATATTTTTAAAATTATTATAAGTATGAAAGTTTCCATTTTAATTACAAAAATTATTGCTGAAGTTGTTTTGGCGGTATTTGTTGCATTTTTTGCCGTTGCCTGTGTGGGAATGCTTTACAGAATCTGTTGCACAACGGAATGGAGTGAGTTTTCACTTGCAAAAGGCCTTTTAACGGGCTTTTGTGATGTGTTCCTCGGAACAGCTTACGGATATTTTTCGTGGCTTCTCGCAAAGGCCATGAAAAAAGTATGGAGAACAAATTCATGCGAAGAAATCTTCAAATGAAATCTTTTAGAAAAAAAAGCCGTGTTTTTAACACGGCTTTTGCCTTTTAAAAATGTTTAAGGGATAAAAAAGTGCTTGCAAATTAAAAAAAACTCGGGTATATCTCTTGACAACAATATAAAAAAATTATTTCGGTGGGGCTTGATTAAAAGCCCCGCCGTTTTATTTGAAAGGAAAAAAATGAACGCGTTGGAAAAAATCATTGAACCTGTTGTTGACAGCTTGGGCTATGAAACGGTTCGTGTTATGTTGAGCGGTAATGTGCGTCAAACGCTTCAGGTTATGATTGACGTTAAAGATGCCAATAAAAATGTGACGGTTGAAGATTGTGCATGCGTCAGTCGGGCATTATCGAAAGTTTTGGATGAAGAAAACCCGATTGAAAATGAGTATACGTTGGAAGTAAGCTCTCCGGGGATTGACAGACCGCTTACAAAATTTGAGCATTTTGAACGGTTTGTCGGTTATGAGGCAAAGATTGAAACAAAAGAGGCTGTTGAGAACAGAAAAAGATTTAAGGGCGTTATCTTGAAAACGGATAAGGCTCAAAACGTTCATATTGATATGGACGCCAAAGAATATATTGTGGCTTTTGACAATATATTGAAAGCAAAGCTTGTTTTAACAGATGCGTTGCTTGAACAATATGAACAAGAGCAAGACGAAAATTAAAAACTTTAACTTAATTATCAGAGGTAAAATAAAATGCAAAATATTGAAAATATGCCCAAACCCGAAATTCTGCTTGTTGCAGATGCAGCCGCACGGGAAAAAGGCATTGATAAAGAAGACGTTTTTGAAGCAATGGAAGTTGCCATTCAAAAAGCCGGCCGTTCACGTTACGGCGCAGATCATGACATACGCGCCAGTATAGATCGTAAAACCGGTGCAATTACTTTATCGCGCTATCGTGAAGTGGTGGCTGATGATGCGGAAATTGAAAACGAATCGACACAACTGCGTTTGGGTGATGCTAAAAAAATTCAGCCGGGTGTGAAAGTCGGAGAATTTATTGTTGATGTTTTGCCGCCTGTTAATTTTGGTCGTACGGCAGCGCAAACGGCTAAGCAAATCATTGTGCAAAGAGTTCGTGATGCCGAGCGTAATCGCCAATTTGAAGAATATAAAGAAAAAATCGGTACGATTGTGAACGGAACGGTCAAACGTGCGGAATTTAACAATGTTATTGTTGATATCGGTAAAACGGAAGCCGTGTTGCGTCGTGATGAAATTATTCCGAGAGAAAAATTTAAGAGCGGTGACCGTATCAGAGCATATGTTTTAGATGTAAGACGCGAAGCGCGCGGTCCGCAAATTTTCTTGTCGAGAACATGCCCCGAATTTATGGCAAAATTGTTTACCTCCGAAGTGCCTGAAATTTATGACGGTATCGTGCAAATTATGGGTGTGGCTCGTGATCCGGGATCAAAGGCAAAAATTGCCGTTAAAGCAAATGATATGACGGTAGATCCGGTTGGTGCCTGCGTCGGTTTGCGCGGTATTCGCGTGCAAGCCGTTGTGACCGAATTACAGGGCGAAAAAATTGATATTGTGCCGTATTCGGAAGATAAAGCTCAATATTTGGTGGCAGCATTGGCACCGGCAGAAGTAACCAAAGTGGTTATGGATGAAGAAACGGGGCGTATGGAAGCCGTTGTTCCTGAAGAGCAATTTTCAATTGCAATCGGACGTCGCGGACAGAATGTTAAATTGGCATCGCAACTTTTGGGTGCAGACATTGATGTTTTGACCGAAGCACAGGAACAGGAGCGTCGTGCAACCGAAAATAAAGTTCGCTTGGAGCGCTTTATGAATGCACTTGATGTTGATGATATGATTGCGCATCGTTTGATTGCCGAAGGTTTCACAACGGTTGATGAAATCGCGTTTGTTGATTTACAGGAACTTGCTGAAATTGAAGGTTTTGATGAAGATATTGCAACAGAACTTAAAAACAGAGCCAAAGAGTTTGTTGAAAAACGTAATAAGGCATTTGCCAAAAAGAGTAAAGATTTGGGCATTTCAGATGATTTGAAATCTGTGGAAGGTTTGGATCAGGATATGCTGATTAAACTTGCGGAAAATAATGTGAAAACACTTGATGATTTGGCAGATTTGGCAAGTGATGAATTGATTGAAATTTTAGGTGAAAATGCTTTGTCCGAAACGGAAGCCAATCGTGTGATTATGGCTGCACGCGAACATTGGTTTGAAGGTGAGGAAAAATAATTTTCTTTGAGAAAAACGTGATGGAAAACCAAACAGAAAGAAAATGCGTGGCGACGGGGGAAATTAAGCCTTTAGATGAGCTTTTAAGGTTTGTAAAAACCCCCGACAGCCGTCTGGTTCCCGATTTTAATAAAAAAATCGAGGGACGGGGTTTGTATGTTTCAAATTCCAAAACGTTGCTCAAACAAGCATTGGCAAAAAATTTGTTTGTTAAATCGATTCACTTATTCTTAAAAATTCCGGCAGATTTTGAAGAACAGGTGGAATCTTTGTTATGTAAGAAAGGTCTGGATTGGGTTAATCTGGCACGTAAAGCAGGGGCTTTGGTGACGGGTTTTGAAAAAGTTAAAGCAAGTATTGTAAAAAACAAAGCGGCTTTTGTTATTGTGGCAACCGATGTTGCTGATGACGGCAGCCAAAAAATTGAGGCTATCGCACAAAATCTTGAAATTTTGAAAGTGTATGAAAGGAAAGATTTGGATGCGGCCTTAAATAAGGAAAACACGGTGTATGTCGCCGTTTTAAAAAGCGATATTGCCTCAAAGGTTTTAGAACATGTCAAAAGGTATCAAACCTTTCTTGAAAATTGAAGGCGGAGAAAATTTGAATGACAGATGAGAATGCAAAAACAAAATTGACGTTATCATTAAAACCGACACTGACACTTAAAAATCCGGTCAGAAGCGGTGCGGAAAGCGGTAAAAAAATGGTGCAGGTTGAAGTGCGTAAAAAACGTATGATTTCGAGCGTGCCCGCTTCTGAGGAAAAAAAGGAATTAGATGAGGTTACGGCACAGAAATTAAAACTGATTGCATCAGCTAAAGAGCATGAAGCCAAACGTCAACAAGAAGAAGAAAAAAAAGAAGTTGTGCGTCAGCAGATAAAAGCCGAAAAACAACATGAGTTGGAAGAAAAAGAAGAGCAAAAAAGACTTGAGGCACAAAAACAGGAAGCTTTAGAAAAAAAAGAAAAGGCCGCCAAAGAAAAGGAAAAGGCATTCGCAAATACATCGGCAAAACCGCAAAATACCGATGATGGTGCATATAAAAAAGACAGAAAACATGATTTTGATGACGATGATGACGATGACTCGTATAAAAAAGAGAAAAAATCGGCAATGAATGTTTCAAAACCCTTAACAAAAGAAGAAACATTTGAGCAAGAACGTAAGAAAATCCAAAAACGCAGTTTTGAACAACCGAGACGTAATGCTAAAATTAATGTGAATGCCTATATGGATTCGGATGAAGATGATGATTACGGTTTCGGTGCACCGCGTCGTCATTTTAAGAAAAAACAACCGAAGGTTTCAAATCAACCGGTGCAACCGCAAGAAAAAATTATAAAGGAAGTGATTATTCCTGAAGTGATTACGGTGCAGGAGTTGGCGGTTCGTATGGCGGAAAAAAGTGCCGACGTTATTAAAAAATTAATGAGTTTGGGTGTTATGGCAACCATTAACCAGCCGATTGATGCCGATACGGCACAGATTGTTGTTGAGGAAATGGGACACAAATTTAAACGTGTGGCAGACAGTGATGTTGAAGAAGGTTTGAACAGTCCCAAGGACAATGAATCTGATTTGGTTGCTCGTCCGCCCGTTGTGACGGTTATGGGACACGTTGACCACGGTAAAACATCTTTGCTTGATGCGTTAAGAGAGACAAATATTGTTGCTAAAGAAGCCGGCGGTATTACGCAACATATCGGTGCATATCAGATTGAAGTTGCCGGCGGACAGAAAATTACGTTTATTGATACGCCGGGACACGAAGCGTTTTCCGAAATGAGAGCACGCGGTGCAAAAGTGACGGATATTGTTGTTTTGGTTGTGGCTGCCAATGACGGTATTATGCCGCAGACGATTGAAGCTATTCGTCATGCGCAAGCGGCAGAAGTGCCGATTGTGGTGGCTATTAACAAAATTGATTTGCCGGGTGCCGATCCGATGCGTGTGAAGACGGAGTTGTTGCAACATGGTATTGCCGTTGAAGAAATGGGCGGTGAAAGTTTGTGCGCCGAAGTTTCGGCTAAAAAGCGTATCAATATAGATAAGCTTGTTGAGGCTATTTTGTTGCAAGCGGAAATTTTGGATTTGAAAGCCAATCCGAACAGAAAAGGTGAGGGTTCGGTAATTGAAGCTAAAATGGAAAAAGGACGCGGAAGCGTGGCCACGGTTTTGGTTCAAAACGGTACACTCAAAATCGGTGATATTGTTATTGCCGGTAAGGAATGGGGACATGTTCGTGCAATGTTTAATGAGCATGGCAAAAAAGTTTTTGAAGCAACACCGGCAATGCCTGTTGAATTGTTGGGGCTTCAGGGAACACCGGCTGCCGGCGATGGCTTTATTGTGGCAAAAGATGAAACGCAAGCCAAGGAAGTGACCTCTTATCGTATTAGAAAAGAGCGTGATGCAAAACTTGTTAAGAGTGCTAAATCGGCGATGGAACAAATGCTTGATAAAATTAAATCGGGCGAGTCTAAACATTTGGCCGTGATTATTAAGGCTGATGTGCAGGGTTCTGTTGAGGCCATTGAAGGGGCTATTACGAAATTTTCAAATGATGAAGTATCCGTGCAGATTCTGCACTCGGCCGTCGGTCCTATTTCGGAATCTGATGTGACACTTGCCAAAGCTTCAGATGCCTTTATCATCGGATTTAATGTGCGTGCGAACCCGCATGCGCGTGATATGGCACGTCGTGATGGTATTGATATTAAATATTATTCCATTATTTATGATGTGGTTGATGATGTTAAGAAAGGTTTGGAAGGCTTACTTTCGCCTGAAATTAAGGAAAAGATTTTGGGTTATGCCGAAATCAGAAATGTTTTCAATATTACGGGTGTCGGTGAAGTCGGCGGTTGTATGGTTACGGAAGGTATGGTCAAACGCGGTGCCAAAGTCAGATTGCTTCGTGATAACGTTGTGATACATGACGGCAATTTAGCTCAGTTAAAGCGTTTTAAGGACGATGTTAAAGAAGTGCGCGAAAGCTATGAATGCGGCATGAGTTTTGAAAATTATAATGATATTCAAGTCGGTGATTATATTGAATGTTATGAATTGGAAACAATCGCGGCAAAATTATAGGAGACTGATATGGCAGATTATAAAGAACCCACGCAAAGACAATTGAGAGTGGCGCAGGAAATAAAGCGCGTTATTGTGTCCGTGCTTGAAAAGGGAGATTTGCGTTCTGAAGAACTGCGTTCGGCTTTTATTACGGTAACGGAAGTACGCGTATCACCGGATTTAAAATATGTAAGTGCTTATGTGATGACATTGAACGGTAAAAACTTAGGGCTTGTGCTTGAAATGTTGAATGAAGAAAAAGGTGTTTTCAAAAAGCAAATTGCTTCCAAATTGCAATTAAGGTATACGCCGGATATTACCTTTAGGGCAGATGATACATTTGTGGAGATTGAAAAAATAGAAAAATTGCTGAGACATCCGAAAGTTGCACGAGATTTGCAAAAGAAAGATGACGAAGAATAAGGGTTGCCGCGAGGGCAACCTTTTTTATATATGACATAAAAAAAGGACCACTCGGGGGAGTGATCCAAAGGAGGAGGATATGAAAAACTTTTATTTAGCGTTCACGAGCAGGTGCCGATACGGCAATAGCATTGGCGCCAATTAAATTTTCGGAACGACGCGATAAAGTAACTTCTTTATCTGAATTTTGACCGGTCCAATGGTTGAGATGAGCCAATGTTTTCTCGTATCCGGGATATTTAGCGCCAATCGAATGGCCTTCATATGCAATCGGTGACTCGACTGAAGATGCATAACCTTTTGCAATACCGGAATCTTTTATTGCTTTATCTGTCATTGTACGTTTAATACTAGGCATTTTTTTGTTCCTTTTCTACTTTATTTTGTCTAAAGATAACATGCAAAAAATGTTTTGTCAATACTTTTTTTTATTTTTTTTCATTAAAGGTGTAAAAGTTTTTTTTATCCGTGCAAAAGGTACTTTTTTGTGTAAAATAGCATATAAATTGAAAAGGAAAAAAAGAAAAATGTCTTTATTTAAGTCTATTGCAACTTTCGGCGGATTTACTTTTTTAAGCCGTATTACCGGATTTGTGCGCGATATGGCGCTTGCAAATTTTTTAGGTGCGGGTATGGCCTCCGATGCATTTTTCGTTTCTTTCAAATTACCGAATTTGTTTCGGAGTTTGTTTGCCGAAGGCGCTTTTACAAGTGCTTTTGTACCGCTTTTTTCGCAAAAATTGGTCAGCGACGGTAAAAAGAAATCTTTGTTTTTTGCCTCGCAGGCCATATCCGTTTTATGTTTCTTTTTATTGGTTTTTGTTGTATGCTTTGAATTGTTTATGCCTTATGTGGTGCGGATTTTGGCCCCGGGTTTTGTCGGAGATGCGGGCAAAATTGAGCTGGCTTCCGATTTGTGTCGTATTACGTTTCCGTTTTTGTTGTTTATTTCAATTGTGTCTTTTCAGGCAGGTATTTTAAATTCTTTTGAAAAGTTTGCCGCGCCGGCAACGGCTCCGATTATTTTGAATTTGACAATGATTGTATCGGCCTTTACGTTTGTGCCGTTTATGAAAGCGCCGGCGTACGGGTTTGCGTTTGCCATAACCATAGCGGGAATTTTGGAAATTTTGTGGCTGAGACATGCCTTAAATAAGATAGAAGTTCGTTTAAGACCTTATTGGGGCTTAAAGAAAATGATGCATAAAGATGATATTAAAACATTGTTTAAGCGGATTGCGCCGGGTGTGGTCGGTGCCGGTATATATCAGATAAATATGGTGGTTGATACGATTTTGGTATCGCTCGTCGGTACGGGTGCCATTTCATGGCTGTATTATGCAAACAGATTGCAACAATTACCGCTTGGCGTGGTCGGAGCGGCTATCAGTGTGGCTCTTTTGCCGATTCTTTCAAAACAATTGAAGGCGCAAAATGTGACGGAAAGTCGGCAGACGCAGGATAAAGCGGTGGAATATGCGGCGTTATTATCTGTTCCGGCCGCCGTTTTAATGATTGTGTTGGCAAAACCGATGATTAATATTTTATTTGAGCACGGACGTTTCGGCACTGAAGATACATTAAAAACGGCTTATGCGTTGATTGCGTATGCCGTAGGGTTACCATGCTATGTGTTTGTTAAAGCCTTGATGCCGAATTTTTTTGCACGCGGTGATACGGTAACGCCCGTGAAATTCAGT
>JAGCOI010000138.1 GCA_017645485.1 Alphaproteobacteria bacterium
GGCTCAAAATTTTTCTTTACATTTTCAACATGGTATTTAACCGCCATTTGTTTAATATACTTAATTTCTTTATCATCAACGCGCCCGTCAATTTTTGATGCAAAAAGTAACACCTTCAAAAAAACCGTTTTTTGAATATCGTTCATCATCTGCATAACATGAATATTAAGTTCCTGATGTACGTCTGCCATTATATTGCGCCCTGTGTACTTATGCCCTTAAAAAATTTTTTTTACATTCTTGAAAACAATTTTTTTTTATGCTAACATCATTTTCAATTTCTAACAACAGTTTTTTTATACAATGCCAGAAAAACGAAAATTAGGTATTATCGCCGGTGGCGGGACACTGCCTCAAATACTTGTAAAATATTGCGTTCAAAACGAAATTCCTCATTTTGTTTTGGCCGTTTCGGGCAATGCAAAACCCGAAGATTTCACGCCTGACACGCCCCATTTGTTTATCCGTATCGGGCAGGCAGGCACGGGCTTAAAACGTTTAAAACAAGAAAATGTACAAGATATCGTCATGATCGGTACCATACGCAGACCGAGTTTTGCCGATTTGGTGCCCGATTTGCGCACCACGGCGTTTTTTTCAAAAATCGGCTTAAAATCTTTAGGGGATGACGGCATTTTGCGCGCCCTCATCAAAGAAATAGAAAAAGAAAATATGAAAGTTGTCGGCATACACGAAATTATGCCTGATGTTCTCTTGCCTCAAGGGCTCTTAACAAAACAAAAACCGGACAACCAATCTTATGAAGATATTAAGCGCGGTGTTTCGGTTGCCTTAAAATTAGGCGAACTTGATGTCGGACAAAGCGTTATTGTTCAACAAGGCCTTGTTTTGGGTGTTGAAGGCATTGAAGGCACGGATGAACTCATCAAAAGATGTGCGGCTTATAAAAGAAAAGGCGACGGCGGCGTGCTCGTCAAATTGCGCAAACCCACGCAAGATATGCGTGTTGACTTGCCTACCATCGGTGTCAAAACCATTGAAAACGCGCATCAAACCGGCTTAAAAGGTCTTGCCGTACACACCGGCAATGCGCTTATTGTCGACCAAGAAGAAGTCATCAAACTGGCCGATAAATATCACATGTTTTTAATCGGCATCAATCCAGCGGAGTTTTTATAAAACGATGAAGATATATCTTATTGCAGGCGAGCCTTCCGGCGATTTACTCGGTTCAAGACTGATGCGTGCCATTGTTGCCAAAGCCCCCGACACACAATTTTTCGGCATCGGCGGCGAAACAATGGAGCGTGAAGGCTTAAAGTCTTTGTTTGATATTTCCGAACTTGCCGTCATGGGCATCCTTGAAGTTTTGCCCTCCATTCCGCGCATATTGCAACGCATCAAACAAACCGTAAACGATATCGAAAAAATCAAACCCGATATTGTGGTAACCATAGACAGTTGGAGTTTTTCGGCACGCATTCATCAAGCTTTGCGCAAAAAAAATCTGCACATACCTCAGGTGCATTATGTTGCCCCTCAAGTTTGGGCATGGAAGAAAAAACGTGCACGCACAATGCATAAATACATCGACAGGCTTCTTACGCTTTTCCCTTACGAACCCAAATATTTCACACCCTATCATCTTCAGGCCGATTTTGTCGGACATCCCGTTATTGAAAGCAGTGTTATTTACGGCAACAAAACGGATTTCAGACAGCGCTTTAATATTCCGGCCGATAAAAAAATCATGGCATTACTGCCCGGCTCTCGCAAAAATGAGGTCGCGCGTTTGCTACCCGTATTTTTGAGCGCCGCCGAAGATTTTTTTGAAAAACATCCCGATTATATTTTTGTTATTCCGACCGTACAAACGGTCGAAGAAAAGGTCAGACAAGGCATTAAAAACTCAAAATTACCGTTAATTGTCTTAAACACCGAAACAGACCGTCATGATGCGTTTAAGGCATCCGATGTGGCTGTTGCCGCTTCGGGCACGGTTGCCTTAGAACTTGCCATGATTGATGTACCTCATATCATTGCTTATCGTGTTTCACCTTTAACGGCATTTTTAGCACGGCATCTGCTTAAAATTCAATTCGTCAATCTTTCAAATATTTTACTCGGTCGCGCCATTGTTCCCGAACTGTTGCAAGAAAATTGCACAAAAGAAAAAATACTCTATTATGTTGAGCAATTTTTGAAAAAAGGCGATATATACAAAAAACAAATGGACGGTTTTCAAAAAGTGCGACAAATTTTAGGTGTCGGCGAACAAACGCCGAGTGCGAATGCCGCCGACATTATTTTTAAGATGATACAAGAAAACGCGCACTGATGTTTAACCGTTTCTATAAAAGCCTGATGGCCGAGCATGAACGTTGGTTTTTATTTCAGCCCGTATTTTTTGCCATCGGAATCGGTATTTATTTTTTTCTATCCTTCGAGCCGAATCTTCTGTTTTTTGTATTGTGTGTACTCTTTTCAATTATCACTGCTTTTTTATCTTTCAAAAAAGTACCCTTATTTTTGATAAGTACCGGTATTTTACTCATAACGCTCGGGGCACTCGATGCCAAACTTCAAACCATGCACACACTTTCAAAACTTGAACACATCACAAATCAACACATCACTTACATTAAAGGTCGCATTAAACAAACAGATATCAATCGTCATGGAAAAACACGCCTTTTGATTGAAAACGCTTCAGATTTTGAAAAGTCGCTCAAAGGTCTTTATCGTTTAACCATTAACGACAAAGCATTTTATCAAACAGGCGAGTGCATTGAAACCGCAGCCGTTTTAAGACCGCCCATGCAACCTGTAACGCCAAACGGTTATCAGTTTAATCGCACATTGTTTTTTGAAGGCATATCCGCCATAGGTTACACCTTAACACCTACCTATCAAATCCCTTGTGAAAACACGCATTCCGAACACACTCTTTTGCAAACAATCAATCATTTCCGCCATCAAAACGTGCAAAAAATCTTAAAACAACTGCCTCAAAACGAAGCTGCGATTGCTTCGGCCGTTTTACTCGGAAACAAAACTTTCATTTCTCAATTTTTATACAATCAATATCGTGCGGCAGGTCTTGCGCATTTTCTGGCCATATCGGGTTTACATATGGGCTTTTTAACGGCTTTTGTTTTTATAATCATACGCTTTATTTTACTGCTCATTCCCTCATTTGCTCTCCGTTTTTCCGCTCACAAAACGGCAGCCGCATGCGCCACCATATTCGGTTTTATATACCTTCTCATTTCGGGTGTTTCCGTTTCGGCAGAACGCGCTTTTATAATGGTCGCCATTGTTTTTTCAGCCCTCATCATCAACAAACAAGCCATCACCATGCGCACGGTTGCCCTCGCCGCTTTTATTATTTTAATATTTGAACCGCATGTTCTTTTAAGTCCCGGCTTTCAAATGTCTTTTGCCGCCGTAACGGCACTTGTCGCTTTCTTTGAAACGTATTCACCGCGCACACATTTTTCCCACCCCTCATTTACCCGAAAAATTATCTTATATTTTATCGGCGTTTTGCTCACATCGCTTATAGCCACACTGGCAACACTTCCTTATGCCGTTTATCATTTCGGCACTTTTGCGCCTTATGCCGTCTTATCCAATATTGTGGCAGCACCCGTTATTGCATTTTGCATTATGCCTTTGGTCTGTTTAATTATTTTGTTATTACCTTTCGGTTTAAACACCTGTCTTTTAAAAATACTCGGATTGTGCCTGACCTTTTTAAATCATCTGGCCGAATATATTTCAAATTTAGCTTATGCCGACCTTATTATACCGTCTATGCCCGCATATGTTTTAGCAACCGTAACGCTTGGCGGCTTATGGCTGTGTTTATGGCAAACAAAATGGCGTTATTTCGGCATCATTTTCATCATTTTACCGTTTTTATCATATGCATTCATTAAAAAACCGGATATTTTATATACCGATAAAACAGTTGCCTTAAACAATAAAAAACAAAATGAACTCATCATATATACGAAAAAAAGCAATAAATTTCTCATCAACAGTTTGTCTCAAAATTTTCCAAATATTCGAATTCATAAAACCTTAAAGAGCCTGCCCGCATCAGATATTATTTGTACCCAAAACGAATGTATTTTCAAAAACACGTTTACATTTAACTTAAACGGCGTATTGAGCTTAAACGGTCAACCGCTTTTGCTTCAAAACGATTTGGGCGGCGCAATATATCTGACAAATGGCAAACCCGTTCTTAAAACCATACGCCGAAATATCGGCTTCAGACCTTGGAACAGCTGAATATTTAACTTCAAAAAAATCTTGATTTTAAAATATTTGTTCTTAAAATAATGTTCAATCATCAATTATGAAGAAATAATTTAACAAATAAGAAAGCTTGCTGCGGTAAAAGCCCGTGCCTTATTTTTATGAGTGATACTATTTTAACTTTTTTGCCTTATTTGGCATGTTTTCTTCTCGTCTGCTTTTTTGCGTGGTATGAAATTTCGTGTTATCGCGCAAGAAAGAAAATTCTTAATGCGCCCACCGCGCCCTCCGACAAAGATAATGATAAAAAAGAAGAAATTCAGGGTAATATCATTGTCAAAAGTTTTTTGTATGCGCATTCCGCATTGCGCGATAAACTGGAACGTGTCAATCTGTTGGACCCACAAAAGCGTGCGCAAGACCCGTGGGACATTTGGTTTAAGCAAAATACGAAGCGCCTGTGTCACGACGGTGCCTGTTTAGCTCATATCAGCAGATACGGTCATATTGAAGATACTTTTTTCAAAAACATTGCACGATTAGAACTTGATGTTGCACATGACTCAGAATTTCAGCGCTTGCTCATCAGTATCTCTTACAATTCGTACATTGATGAGTATCGTGCCAACTTTACAAACGTATTGTTCACATACGCCAGGCACTATGATTTATTGCCCGAAATTTTGGAGGTTTTGAACAAAGACGAGCGCTTTGCTGATGCCAAAGAGGTCTATCAAGACGGCCTCAAATACAGATGAACTTCTGCCTGTCAAAGTAAGGCTGTTTAACAAAAACCCCACTTTTTTTCGGTGGGGTTTGTTTTTTTATTTATGCGTATTGAGCCAGGATGTTATCGATTCTTGTGAAGAAAAACCGACTTTTGTATCAATCTGCTTTCCGTCTTTGAATAAAAACATACTCGGAATACTTCTGATTCCGAAAGATGCCGCCGTCGAAGGCGCTTCATCAACATTTACCTTGCAAAACTTAACGTCCGGCATGGCTTGAGAAACCGATTCCAAAATCGGCCCCAGTTGACGACACGGACTGCACCATTCCGCCCAAAAATCCACCAAAACCAAACCCTTTGATTCCAAAACTTCTTTTTGAAAATCATTTTCCTGAAGTGAGAGCATTTTTTTTCCTTTCCTTAAAATGAGCCGTCGTAAAAAATATAATACGTCTTTTTTTATATTAAAGCCTAATCATTTTAAAACAACCGAAATTTTAAATTTTCATCAACTTTAAGGTATTCGTCCATAAAATATACTTTTCAACCTTAAATGACGGATAAATTTGCCTGACCAGTTTTTCATACATTTCAAGCTGTTTAACATAATCCGAAAGCACCTCATCACGTGTTCGTGCGGCCGGTCTGTTTGTCTTAAAATCAACAATAATGACCTTATCTTCCAAAACAACAAGTCTGTCTATCTGTCCCGAAATAATTTTGCCGTCTGCCATACCCATAATCGGCACTTCGGCACGAGAATTACCCTCAAAGATAAAAGCAAAATCTTTTTGCCCCAAAACGCTTAAAACTTCTTTTTTGATATTTTCTTTAAACTGAGCGCTCAAATCCGTTTGCTTAATCAAATACTTTTCAATCAAATCCTGTTGTTTTTCAAACGAACTGTTTTGAGGCAACATTTGCAACAATTTATGAATCAAAGTTCCGCGCTTAAAATTTTGCGTATCACACGTCAAGGGTGAAGGTGCCGCTTCATCTGTCATATCTTGAATATGCGAAGGGCTGTACGGTTTTGTTAAAGCATCTTCTTTTTGAGGTTTAACATCAAGCCACTTCACCTCATCGACTGATATTTTACGACAAACACATACCTCATCTTCCTTATTTTCCGCTATTGTTTCCTGAGCACAGGTTAATCTTTTCTTGCCCTTATCCGTTTTTTCAGCCGTTTGGCTTAAAACCGCATCACACAAATCATACCACGTTGACTTTACCTGACTTGTTTTTTTATTTTCGATTCCCGCGATATAAAGTCTGTCTTCGGCACGTGTTGCCGCAACATATAAAAGCCTTCGATATTCATCACTTTCTTTGTTCACATTTTTTTGATGCCCTTCATAACAATTCAAATTATAATCTTCGGCCGAAAGCGGAAAATAAAAAACATCATCATCAAAAATAAAATTCTGTTCGCGCTTATCCGAAACACAGCGTGTCGTATCCGGCAAAATAACAATCGGTGCCTGCAAACCTTTTGAGGTATGCACGGTCATCAAACGGACGGCATCTGTCGAAGCCTGTTCCAATTCGCGCTTAATTTCTATATCGTTAGCATTTATCCATGTCATAAAGTTTTGCAGGTTCGGCACATGCGCGGCTTCAAATTTTAAGGTTAAATTCATAAATTCATTTATGGCATCTTTTGCCTCAACACCCAAGCGCTCATAAAACCTTTTTTTACCGCCCATCGTATTTAAGATTGTATCAAAAAGCTCAAACGGACGCATATAATCGGCCATCACGATTAACTTTGAAAGCTCTTGTTTTTGCCACACATATTTATCACTTTCACAAAGTCTTTCCCACAATGTTTTATCACTGCGATTATAACACAATTCGAATAAATCTTCTTCTGTTAATTGATACAGAGGCGATTTCAAAACGGAAGCCAAGCTCAAATCATCATACACAAGCAACAAAAATTGACTGAGTGCGCATAAATCTTCCACCACGATTTCATCAATCAGATGCAACCTGTCAATACCGGTAATATTCACGCCTGTTTGCTTGCATGCACGCACAAATTCTTCCATAAAGGGCTTTCTGTGCCAAACCAAAACCATGAAATCACTGTATTTTATCGGCCTTCCTTTTGAGGCTAAAATCTCACCGCTTGAAACCATTTTTTTAATCTGTCGGGCAATTTTCAATGCCAGCTTTGTTGTTGCGGATGTCTCTTGTTTCAAATTAACCGGTTCTTCCCAAACATCTTCCTGTTTTTCATCGCCTGCCGTCAAAGGCCAAATTTCGACCAATCCGCCCTCACCCACACGATAAGGAAGGTGTACAACTTCTTTACCCTCATCAACAACACCTTTTTTAGCCTCATCAGATGATAAAAGCATATTGACCATATCCAACACGGCTTTGGTTGATCTGAAAGAAACCTCTAAATCCACCGTTTTAAAATCCGAAGACGGAA
>JAGCOI010000010.1 GCA_017645485.1 Alphaproteobacteria bacterium
AAAGAAAAATTCAAGACCGTTTTGCAAATCAAAAAAGACTTGTCAAGATAGTATGTTACCACAATAAAAAACAACGCTTTCAAAACTTATTTTTAAGCGTTGTTTTTTTATGCAAAAATTCATGGTTTTACCCTCAATTTTATCTTGATTTTATAAACAAAGTGGTGTAGAAATAGCGCGACTTAGAATGATATTATTTTCGGAATACGTCGGAGTTTGGTATATTTTCCTAGGGGTTCCGCCGATTCGCTTAATTTTAACAAAAACGTTTTTAACCTTCTGCTGACGGGGTATAAACTGCGAAGAGGTCGCTCCTTTTTTCAAACAGTTTAGCGGTATAGTCGCAGAATCCAACATAAAAAAGGAATTAAATAGCATGAAAGAATCTTATACGAGCAAAAAACGTGTAAGGAAAAACTTCGGCAAAATTGATGCCGTCATCGATATGCCGAGTCTTATTGAAGTTCAAACCGGTTCTTATAACAGCTTTATCAAAAATGTTGACGCTCAAGGCAATCACTGCGAGTTTGGTTTGGAAGAAGTTTTCAAATCCGTTTTCCCGATTACCGACTTTGCCGGTAACGGAGAACTTGAATTCGTTAAATATGAACTTGAAGAGCCGAAATATGATGTTGACGAGTGCTTGCGTCGTGATATGACCTACTCTGCACCGATTAAAGCAACATTGCGTCTCGTTGTTTTTGATGTTGACGAATCAACCGGTTCAAAATCCATTCACGATATTAAAGAACAAGATGTCTATATGGGCGATATTCCGCTCATGACCGACCGCGGTACATTTATTTTTAACGGTACCGAACGTGTCGTCGTTTCTCAAATGCACCGTTCACCGGGCGTTTTCTTTGACAGCGATCAAGGCAAAACCACCAACACGGGTAAACTGCTTTTTGCCGCACGTATCATTCCTTATCGCGGTTCTTGGCTTGATTTTGAATTTGATGCCAAAGACATTTTGTATGCCCGTATTGACCGTCGCCGCAAATTGCCCTTAACATCCCTCTTGTATTCTTTATACTCCAAAGAAACAATGGACCGTATCCAAAAAGGCGAAAATGTACCTGATGAAGAAATCAAAGGTATGGATAAAGAAGAAATCTTAAATTACTTCTATGAATCAGATTCTTATACGGCTGCCAAAAAAGGTTGGAAAGTTGCCTTTAACCCCGCTCACATGAAAGGTGCGCGTTTTGATTTTGATTTGGTTGATGCCAAAACAGGTAAAGTCGCTTGGGAACAAAACAAAAAATTAACACCGAGAATGGCTGCCAAACTTGCCGAAGACGGTTTGGAAAGCTATTTGGTTTCGGATGAAGTGTTATACGGTAAATATTTAGCCAAGGCCGCCGTTGATAAAAAGACGGGCGAAATCGTTGCCGATGCCGGTGCCGAATTAAACGAAGAAGTCATCAAAAAAATCAAAGATGCGAAAATTACCGATTTGCAAATTCTGTTTATTGACGGCATTAACGTCGGCCCATACATCAGAAACACTTTGGAAGTCGATAAAAATAACTGCCGTGAAGAAGCTATTTTGGATATCTACCGCGTCATGCGCCCCGGCGAACCGGCAACACTTGAGTCATCACATCAATTGTTCAAAAATCTGTTTTTTGACAGCGACAGATACGATTTATCTTCCGTCGGTCGTGTTAAATTGAACAACGCTTTGGATATCAGCTTTGAAGATGCCCCCGATACATACTGCACACTTCGTAAAGATGATATTTTGCGCATTGTTAAACACTTAATTGATTTGCGTGACGGTAAAGGTGAGCCGGATGATATTGACCACTTGGGTAACCGTCGTGTCAGATCCGTCGGTGAATTGATGGAAAATCAATATCGCATGGGCTTACTGCGCATGGAACGCGCCATTAAAGAAAAGATGAGTGCCGAAGTTTTAAACAACGTGAAACCGCAAGATTTGGTTAATGCCAAACC
>JAGCOI010000139.1 GCA_017645485.1 Alphaproteobacteria bacterium
AATCCGTATAAATTCATTTTACATTAAATAAAACCAATCAAAACTGATATGATTTTTATCTGTATCTGATTATCACTCTGTTTCCTGTTTTCTTAGAAGCTCTTTCTGCTTCCTGAACGGTATATATGCGCTTTGGTGTAAAAACATGACCGATTTGCATATCGGATAACGACAAATATAAATTATTTCCAACTTGAAATCTCCCGTTTGGCATTTTTGTATATTCCATAACCGACGCACCTGTTTTCGCGGCAGCTTTCTTACATTTTTCCATTAAATTTGAAGAACAAATAATCTGTGTAACCTCCGTCTGCCCATATTCCGAATAAAAAGCACTCTCTGGCAATTGAGTGACGCTCTCAGGCACAATAACGACTTTATCTGTAAGTTTGTTATTACCGCCAAACGCATACCCTCCTATCGTTTCCAGATTTTCAGGTAATATTAATTCTTTAATCTTAGTGTGTGAAATCGCCCATGCACCAATTGAAGTTACAGAATCCGGAATATCCAAACTATTCAGGTTGCATGAGTGAAAAGCTCCGTCTTTAATTGTCGTTAATGTGCCTGGCAATTGGGCAGTTTTAATATTCATATCTTCAAAAGCCCATGCACCGATAGAAGTAATCCCCTCGTTAATTGTTAAACTTTTCACATTGTTAATATAATCACGCCACGGAGCTGTCGTTGTAGTATCGCCGTCTCTCCATGTTCTGGGATAATCTTGAATTGAACCCGTTGTCACACCGGAATCAGCCAGACCGATACTAAGTTCTTGAGTTGTTAAATTGATTTCCCATTTACAATTCTCACCGCAACTTCCGCTCGGATTTTCTTGAACCGTTTCACCTGCTGAAACTTGCAAACTCAATAACAAGCAACCTATAAATAACAATAAAGATTTCATACGCCCTCCTTGTCTCATATGTTAAAAACCGCCCCATATCAAGAGCGGTCGGAGAGTGAAATAATCATGTTACAGGAAATGACTCTTATGACTTTTAGGATGAACCTTGGACATCTGCCATAAGCTCCCCAACCTTAAAATCGGGGATAATACGTGCATCCTTTAAAAATAAAAAAAGGACAGCACAATTGCAGTGTTATCCATCACTGCCTGTAACAATAAGCTATTTCAAAGCTCCGCACCCTATCATGGTGCTTGATGTAAAATTTCTTTTACATCCTTTAAGAGGATGACATATTTTCACATTATTTGCAAGCAAAAAATTGATATAAAAAAACTTTGGCCTTTCAAAAAAAGGCCAAAGTCTTCAAAACTTATGGTATAAAATCAAACATTATATCTCAGGCACGGATGCTTTGGTCTTTTTATCATCGGAAACCGGCACCTGAGCCGATTTATCAATTTTTTCACCTCTTAACACGGCATTGATTTCATCACCCGTCAGTGTTTCATATTCCATCATCGCTTGAGCAAGTTTTTCCCAATCTTTTTTCTTTGTTTTCAAGATTTTCAAAGCTTCCTCATGTGCATCTGTCACTAAACGTTTAATTTCCGAATCCACAAGCTTGGCGGTTTCTTCACTCATGTTTTTATTTTGCGTCACCGACCTGCCTAAAAACACTTCATTTGAATTATCCGTATATTGTATCGGACCCAAAATATCACTCATGCCCCACTCGGTTACCATGGAACGTGCTAAATTTGTTGCTCCGGCAATATCCGACGATGCGCCGGAAGTTACGGCATCATAACCGAACTTCAATTCTTCAGCAGCTCTGCCGCCCATTAAAATCGTCAAACGTGACAACATTTTGGCCCGTGTATATGAATATTGATCTTTTTCCGGCAATTGTTGAACCATACCGAGCGCTCGCCCTCTCGGAATAATGGTTGCTTTATGAATCGGATCTGTTTCTTTCACATTCAGCGAACAAATCGCATGTCCGGCCTCATGATAAGCTGTCAGTAATTTTTCTTTTTCATCCATGGCCATAGACTTGCGTTCGTTACCCATTAAAACTTTATCTTTAGCCTCATCAAAATCTTCGGCCGTTACTTTACGTTTATCCTTGCGCGCCGCCAATAAGGCCGCTTCATTAACCAAATTAGCCAAATCCGCGCCCGAAAATCCGGGTGTTCCGCGTGCAACGACAGATAAATCAACATCTTTTGCAAGCGGTACTTTCTTAACGTGTACCTTTAAGATTTCTTCTCTGCCTTTAATATCAGGATTTGTAACAACAACCTGTCTGTCAAAACGCCCGGGACGCAATAAGGCCGGATCTAAAACATCAGGTCTGTTTGTTGCGGCAATTAAAATGACATTTTCATTTTCTTCAAAGCCATCCATTTCTACAAGCAGTTGGTTTAATGTTTGTTCTCTTTCGTCATTGCCACCGCCCAAACCGGCACCTCTGTGACGCCCGACGGCATCAATTTCATCAATAAACAACAAACACGGTGCATTCTTTTTGGCTTGCGAGAACATATCACGCACACGCGAAGCACCCACACCGACAAACATTTCCACAAAATCAGAACCGGAAATCGAAAAGAACGGCACATCTGCCTCACCGGCCACGGCTTTTGCAAGTAATGTTTTACCTGTTCCCGGAGGACCGACAAGCAACACACCCTTCGGAATCCGCCCCCCCAAGCGTGAAAACTTTTTCGGATCTTTCAAAAAATCCACCACTTCTTCAAGTTCTTGTTTTGATTCATCTGCACCGGCAACATCTGCAAACGTTACTTTTTTTGTATTTTCAATCAATCTTGCACGAGATTTTCCAAAACTCATCGCTTTATTGTTGCCTGAATTAGCCTGACGCATAAAGAAAATCCACACGCCGATTAACAACAACATCGGAAACCATGATACAAAAATACTCCAAAACGTGGAAGATCCCGTATCCATGGGTTTGGCATTAACTTTAACATTATTTTTTCTAAGCGTTTCAAT
The DNA here is from genome assembly GCA_017645485.1 of Alphaproteobacteria bacterium. Taxonomy (GTDB): domain Bacteria; phylum Pseudomonadota; class Alphaproteobacteria; order RF32; family CAG-239; genus UBA1254. Next base: position 2,928 of record JAGCOI010000139.1, read on the forward strand.
CATGGACGGGTCATATGGTGCATAAGTATAAAAACTTGTACCGTCAACCATCTTACCATAAACATCAGGACCGCTTACCGTCACCTCGGCAATTCGTTTGTTTTCAGCTTCCGACATAAAGTCCGAAAATGCCAGTTTCGTCTTCAAACCGGCTTCATTGCTCAAGCCGCCGACATTCGTAAGAATAAACAGACCTAAAAAAATAAGCGCCCAAATTAAAAAATTTTTATTGATCTTCATACACTATTTCCTATTTCAATATCAAATACGTTTATATAATATAAAAATCAAATTTCAAAAACTCAAGAGGTTTTCAAAATCTTACTCTTCTCCAAATTTAGCATTAATTAAAACAGTTAATGTTTCCATAGCCTTTTCTGCATCTTTACCTTGAGTTCTGATATGAATAACCGTCCCTTTGGCTGCCGCCAACATCATCAGTCCCATAATAGAATCTCCGTTCACGGTTTGCCCCATTCGTGAAACAAAAACTTCGGCATTCATATTTTCCACAGATTTAACAAATGTTGCCGCCGCTCTCGCATGTAAGCCTTTTGTATTACATATCATTAAATCTTTTTCACAAATTTTTTCAGACATTCTCAGCTTCCTAAAAATTTTGAAGCAATGGTAATATATTTTTTGCCTGCATCTTGTGCCGCTTCTGTTGCTTCCTTTAAGGGTGTATGGTCACGCAACCCTGCTAATTTAATGAGCATCGGCAAATTCAAGCCCGCCAAAACTTCAATATTTCCTTGCTCAATAAGTGAAATTGAAAGATTGGACGGTGTTCCGCCAAACATATCCGTTAATACAATTACACCGGATCCGTCATCAACGGTATGTACTTTTTCCAAAATCTCTGCCCGACGTTTTTGTATATCATCTTTCGGAAACAAGCCGACCGTTGCAATCTGTTTTTGCGGACCGACAACATACTGCATGGCAGATAAAAATTCATCTGCCAATGCTCCGTGTGCAACCAAAACCAAGCCTATCATTTATTCTGTCCGCCCGTCCATGAACGCACAACGCCGAATGATTCCAAAATTTCAGCTTTGTTCTTGGCTTTAATAATTTCATCTGCGCGACCTTGACGCCCTAAAATAAATATACTATCCACATTTTCAACAGGAACACCGTAAACACGCTCGACAACCTCACCGGATAATTCAACAATCATCACAACTTCATGTTCGGCTAAAATATTTTTTGTTTCCTCATCAATATCATCCAAACGAATGGCAAGGCGCTCATCTCTTCGTAACAATGCTGTTGACTTACCGTCAAATTCCAACACGGGATCAATCGGCGTCCCCGGACGTGCATCAATAAAAACGGCTATTTCACCATATTTATTTTCAATGATTTCATAAAAGTTTTGCTTTTCAACTAAAGTATAATATTGCGTTTCCATATCGTATTTCCTTATTATATTAAAGTTAATATTGATTGTATTCTAAATGTTTTTTTTTACACCTGTCAAATCATTCAACAACTTATCTGCTAAATTCAGATTGACTGCCTCTGAATTTCGGGGCATCTGATTTTTCTTTTTGAGCAGATTTTTTCTTATCATCTTGCAGATATTTCAAGTCCATATTTTCTTTACTCTTTTTAACTTTAGCTTTTCTTCTCTGCACATTTTGACCGGACTTTTTCAAGATAAGTTCCGCCAACTTAATTTCATCAAGCTTATCTTCCCCTGCTTTAATCACGTCTTTCATATCTAAATTTTTTGTTGCTTTCTGACCGCCTAAATTTTCAACTTTTTTAATACCGCGTGCTGCTTGAATAATTTTACCGTCTTGAATTTTACCTTTCATTCCAAGCCTGCCCGACACTTCCTTTTGAACAACCTTTTCTTGCATTTCTTTAGGCTTAAAAACAGCTTCCTGCATCGCCGTTGCCACAGTTTTTTCGCTCAATCCCTTTAACCCCGTTTCTTTGGCTAAATTATGCGCAACGTGCAAAGCTTCCATTTTTCCGGCATCTTGTAAAGCCTTCATGGTAGAAAGCGTTTCTTTTTGCAACAACATTAATTTTTCGTTATCAGTCAATCCCTTCATTAAACGATTGTCATCCTGTTCTTCAGGCATTTGAATCGTCGGCCGAGGTATGTATGTGTATTCTTCATCATCTTCTTCATCATAAACTTCCTGCACTTTTTTTCTTAATTTGAATAAATCAAGTGGAATTGTTTGTTTAATATTGATACGCTTTTTGGGTTGTTTTTTATCTTTATTTTCTTCAAAAGC
>JAGCOI010000140.1 GCA_017645485.1 Alphaproteobacteria bacterium
GCCGTTTTGAAATATTTATAATTATCTGTATAAACGATAGGGGTTTTAAATTAAAAAAATATTTGCCAAACAGGGATATTTGGCGTAGGGTTGTTTTAAATAAATTTCAAAAAAAGGACTTTATAAAAAAATGGCGATATTTTTTCTTTCTCTCATACTGTTGATTTTAGGATATGTGATATACGGCCTTATTGTTGAAAAAATTTTTGCGATACATCCCGAGCATCAAACACCTGCCATAACGTATGCCGATGGGGTGGATTATATGCCGCTTGCGCCATGGCGCGTGTTTTTGATTCAATTTTTAAATATTGCCGGTCTCGGTCCGGTTTTCGGGGCAATTTTGGGCGCTTTATACGGTCCGGTGTGTTTGTTTTGGATTGTTTTGGGCTCTATTTTTGCAGGCGGCGTGCACGATTATTTATCGGGTATGATTTCGATGTGTTATCGCGGGCGTACGCTCTCTTATTTTATTGAAATTTTTTTGGGTAAAAAATTTTGCGTTTTCTTTTTGATTAGTTTGGTGGTGCTTCTTTTGCTTGTCGGTTCGATTTTTGCAAAAACGCCGGCGGCGATGCTGTCATCACTTATCGGCATGGATTTTGTTTGGTGGCTTTTGATTATTTTTGCTTATTACTTTTTAGCAACACTGTTGCCGATAGATAAAGTTGTGGGGCATTTATATCCGTTTTTTGCCGCCGCGTTACTGCTTGCAACAGTTTTGTTGATAGGGGCTTTATTTGTGAACGGTTATGAATTTTATCCGAATTTACATATTCTAAATCAAAATCCGAACGGCAAACCGATTTTTCCTTTAATGTTTATTACAATTGCCTGTGGTGCTTTGAGCGGATTTCATGCAACCCAATCGCCGATGATGGCAAGATGCCTTACAAACGAAAAATACGGCCGGCCGATTTTTTATGGTGCCATGATTTTGGAAGGTGTTGTGGCGCTTGTGTGGGCAACGCTTGCTATTGCCTTTTTTCATGGTACGGGAGGCTTAAATGAAGCTTTGGGAGCAACAGGTAATGCCGGAAAGGTTGTTGCCGAAATATCTGACGGATTGCTCGGATCGTTCGGGAAATTTTTAACGGTAACGGCTATTGTTTTGCTTGCCATTACCTCCGGCGATACGGCCCTGCGTTCGGCCAGACTTTCGCTTGCCGATTTTTTCAAAATAAAACAGCAGAAAATCAGAAACAGGCTGTTTCTCAGTGTGATGATTTTTGCATGCGCGATGGCCATGGCTTTTATTGATTTAAATAAAATCTGGCTTTATTTCGGGTGGACAAACCAAATGCTTGCTACAATTATGCTTTGGGTTGGGGCTTTATATTTGAAGCACAAAAAGCGCTTTTATCTGATTGCTTTGCTGCCGGCTTTGTTTATGACGGCGGTTTGCGGTACATATTTCGGCTATTCGGAACTGATGCTTAAACAAAATTTAGAGACCTCCGTTATTATCGGGATTGTGATTATGCTTGGCATTGCGGTATGGTTCTTTTCGGCATCAAAATACCACACAAAACATTAAGGCCGATAAATAACCTTATCGCCGATTTTAACGGTATGTTTTTGAACTTCACCCGCATTTAATTCAACAACGGCCGCAACTTTTTGTTTGGTCGGACTGATGATTTTTAAGCTTAAAGGTTCGGTGTTTTGGGCAATGCCGATGATTTGACCGGACGAATTGATAAAAAGCATGTCAAGCGAAATGAATGTGTTTTTCATCCACATGGCAACGGGTTGGGGATGTGAATTATCAAACAAAAATAACATACCGCTGTTTTTATCTAAGTGTTTGCGGTACATCAGCCCTTTTATCATTTCTTCTTTTGTGGAGGCAATTTCAACATAATAAGTGATGTTGCCGTTTGATGTTTGAATAGTAAGCGGTTTTAAGTCTTTTTTTAAACAGGATATCAGTAAAAATACAAGACCTAAAACATATATCCGTTTTGACATTGTAAACTCCTTGTTTTTTTTGTGTTATAACATGCGACTTGTAAAAATTGATTTAAAAACTTTCTTTTTTCGTTGTTTTTGAAAGATGAGTGTGTCAAAATGCAAAAAGTGTTTAACGGAGAAATTGTGTGCAAAACGGTGCGCTTTCTATTTTAGGGCAGAAATGGCTGTATCAGACGGCAGATGAAAAAGAAATCGAGTTTTTAAAACAACAGCTCGGATTGCCGTATGCTTTGTGTCGCATACTTGTTGCACGGGGCGTGAGTGCGGAAAATGCCGAGAATTTTTTAAATCCGAAAATTCAAAAACTGATGCCGGATCCTTCTTGTTTGAAGGATATGGATAAGACGGCCTCTTTTTTGGCTGATGTGGTTGAAAACAAAGAAAAAACAGGTATTATCGGTGATTATGATGTGGACGGCGCCACATCTTCCGCATTGCTTAAAAAGTATTTGGCTTTTTTTGGTATAGATGTTGTTGTTCATATTCCGGAAAGAGATGAGGGATATGGTCCGAATAAGGCTGCGTTTGATGAATTTGAGGCATCGGGCATTCGTGCCCTTGTGACAACCGATTGCGGTACAACGGCTTTTGATGCTTTGGAAGAAGCTGTCAATCGAGGCTTTAAGATTGCGGTTATTGATCACCATGAAGCCGAAACAAGATTGCCGAAAGTTTTGGCGGTTGTTAATCCGAAACGTTTAGATGAAAAAAACGATTATCCTTATTTAAGATTTTTGGCCGCGGTCGGTGTTGTGTTTTTGGTTCTTGCGGCAACAAATCGCGAACTGACGAAAAGAGGTTTTTTTGAAAATCATGAAAAACCGGATTTGATGGGTATGCTTGATTTGGTTGCGCTCGGAACGGTGTGCGATGTGGTGCCGCTTTTGGGTTTAAACAGGGCATACGTTACGCAAGGTTTGAAAATTATATCGCAACGTTCGAATTTAGGTTTGACGACTTTAATTGACAATGCCGGTGTGCATGAACGGCCGACAACATACCATTTGGGATATGTTTTGGGGCCGAGAATTAATGCGGGCGGCAGAGTGGGTGTTGCTTCAATCGGACATAAGTTGTTGTGTACGGATAGTCCTCAGGAAGCACTTGAACTGGCAAAGCAATTAAATGAGTTTAATGTGATGCGGAAAGATATTGAAGCGCATGTTTTAACGGAAGCCATTGAGCAAATAGAAAAAGCACCGAGCAAATATCCGATAGCTTTTGCTTTTAATCGGGGCTGGCATCAGGGGGTTGTCGGTATTGTGGCCGGAAAATTAAAAGAGCGCTATCATGTGCCTTCATTTGTGATGAGTGTGGAAGAAGATGAAGTTAAGGGATCGGCCCGCTCGGTAACGGGTGTTGATTTAGGGGCGCTTATTATGTGTGCCAAAGAAAAAGGCGTGATTAAAAACGGCGGCGGACATATGATGGCGGCGGGTTTTTCTTTGGATGAGAGCAAAATAGAAGATTTTCGAACATTTGTCGGTGAATATATTAAATCAAAACTGCCTGATGAAGAGCTTGTGCCGACAATCTTTTTTGATGCGGTGTTAAGCTTTGAGGGTGCAACACTTGATTTGGCCGAAAAGTTTAATATGCTTGCGCCTTTCGGCGCGGATAATCCCGAACCGAAGGTCGTGCTTGAAAATATTAAAATTATAAAACCGACGGTGGTCGGCGACGGTCATGTGCGCTGTGCAATTAAAGCAGATTGTGCATCAGGTTCTTTGAAGGCAATTTGTTTTAAGTGCGTGGATAATGCACTCGGTGCAGCGCTTTTAAATGCCGAAGATAAACATTTTGATGCGCTCGGCACATTGCGTGTTGATGAATGGATGAGCAATAAAACGATACAATTTACAATTGAAGATTTAATGGAGAGATAAATGAGCAAAAAAAATAAAAAAGAAAAAAAACCATCGCTTCTTGCACGTTTTTTGAGTAAAATCAAAACGTATCTTTTTACCGGTATTTTGGTGACGGCACCGGTCGGGATGACGTTTTATATTGCCTATAAGTTGATTATTTACATCGATAAATGGTCGAATGCGATTGTTCCGCCGAGATTTCGTTTCAGCGAATTTTTAAATGTGGACATTCCGGGACTCGGTGTTGTGGTGATTGTCAGTGCACTGATTTTTATCGGTATGTTTACAACAGGGTATGTCGGACGTTTTTTTGTGCGTTTGGGCGAAAAAATCTTATCGAAAATGCCTTTTATTTCAAGTGTTTACAATTTATTAAAGCAAGTTTTTGAAACGTTTTTTTCGGGCAAAAAACAATCTTTTAATCAGGTTGTTTTGCTTGAATATCCGAGAAAAGGTATATGGATTTTAGGTTTTGTCAGTTCTAAAACCGACGGCGAGGTGAGCAAACATATAGACGGGAAAGTGTTAAATGTTTTTATACCCACCACGCCGAACCCGACTTCCGGTTTTTTGATTTTTGTGCCTGAAAAAGATGTGATTAAGCTCAAAATGTCGGTAGAAGACGGATTGAAGTTTGTGATTTCGTGCGGTATTGTTATGCCCGAAAAAGAAGTGGCAAAATTAAAGAAAAAGAAATGATTTTTTTAATTTATGCTGTTTTTCGAAAGTGTTAAGAAAAAAGAGAGAATAATTTTATATTCTTGCTTTAGTGCTTGCGTTTCGTAAATTTTTAGATTAAAAAGACATCAATTTTTAATTGTCATGGATTTGAAAAATGAAACAAGAAACAAAAAATTTATATACGGCAATCATTTTATCGTTTTTGATTATTTTCGCCGTAAATCATTTTTTTGCGCCGACACGTACATCTGAGGTTGGCTTAAAAGATGAGACCAAACAAACGCAAAACGTGCCGGTTGTTGAAAAAGCCGAAATCGGTATGAAACCTGAAGTTATGCCCTTAAATGAGGTGCTTGAAAAAGACGGTCGCATCAAAATTGAAACGCCCGCGTTAAACGGCAGTATTCGTCTTAAAGGGGCACGATTTGATTTTTTAAATTTGAAAAAATATAAGCAAACGCTTGAAAATGACAGTCCGAATGTGGAACTTTTAAGGCCCGTCGGTACGGAAAATCCGTATTTTGCAGAGTTCGGTTTTTTAGCAACAAATCCTTCATTGGTGCCAAACAGTGAAACACTATGGCAGGCGGATAATTTATCTTTAACGCCGAAAACACCCGTGACACTGACTTTTAACAATGGTGCCGGTGTGGTGTTTTCGCGTCGAATTTCGATTGATGAAAATTATTTAATGACAATTTCGGATACCGTGAAAAATAATACGGAGAACTTTTTTGAATTTTATCCTTACGGGCGTATTAACCGTGTTTATGATCCGAAACAAAACACGCGAAGTGTTGTACATGAAGGCTTTACCGGCGTGATTGACGGCGTTTCGAAAGAAATAAGGGTAACCGATGTTAAGGAAAATGCACCGAAAATGTTTGAGGGTAAAAATTCATGGCTCGGTTTTTCGGACAGATATTGGTTTACGGCTTTTATTTTAGATGATGATTCGAATAATAC
>JAGCOI010000141.1 GCA_017645485.1 Alphaproteobacteria bacterium
GGACGTGTTTTGCCGATTGGCGGATTGAAAGAGAAATTGCTCTCGGCATTACGCGGTGGTATTAAAACCGTGATTATTCCGAAAGAAAATGTTAAAGATTTGGCGGAAATTCCGGATAATGTGAAACAAGGGTTGAAAATTATTCCTGTTTCAAATGTTAAAGAAGTGTTGAATATTGCTTTGAAAAACAAAATCCGTAAAACAACAAAAAAAGCCTCATAAAGAGGCTTTTTTTGTTAGGGTTTTAAGATTACTTTTCAGCACCGCCGTATTTTTTAGCAAGAGATGCGTAGAGATCTTTTGAAACGCGTTTTTCGTTTAACTCACCTTTTTCATTAAACAGCTCGGCATCTTTGGTAACGACACGTACTTTGCCTTTTTGATTTAAGGTGTAATACTCAGGCGTAATGCCTAAACGGGCAGCCATGATTTTTTCACGATCGATTTCTTTGGCCGAGCGATTGACTTTATCTTCTTGCGACATAAGGGCTTTTATTGCTTCACGTTGTTGCAGGCGCAATTCGTAACGGTCTTGGCCCGTGATATTGGTATTTTGCAACGTACCGCGCAAATCTTGAAGTTTTGCCTGAATTTGTTCCTTTGGTGCATTTGCAAAGGCATCAGCAACAGAGGAGTTGCCTTCGTTCGTATCTGTTTTATCCTTTTCAGCTTGCTGAGTTTGTATATGTGCTTGATAGGCGGCCATGGCTTCCGCATCCGTAAAATTAGGATCAGCGGCGGCTCGAGCCAAAATATCAAGCGGTATTCTGTTTTTATATTCGGTTTTGAGCCAATCAGGGCACTTTAACCAAGCATCATAACGACCTTGGTGCAAACTCATCAGAGCATTACGTTTTTGCTCAGTCAACTCTTCAACACCGTCGGCAAGGTGGTATGCTGTTAAAAATTCTTCAAAACTTGCCATTTTATTTCTCCGAACCGTAAGTTTTCTTTAAGTGTTCAAACATTTCTTTTGAAATGCGTTTTTCATTGAGATTGCCTTTGTTATCAAACAAAGCGGCATCTTTTTCAACTTTGCGCTCTTCACCTTTTTTCGGACCTGCCTTATATGTGGTGGTGTGAGGGGCAATACCCAAACGGGCAGCCATGATTTTTTCACGATCAAGCTCTTTGGCATCGCGCAAAGCTTTTTGTTCGGGCGAAAGGTTTGCTCTTAAAGCGTTAAGTTTGTCTTGCAATTGTTTGGTACGCTCGTCAATTTGTTTTTGAAGTTCTTGCTGACGGCGATTATATTCATCTTGCAAAACCTTTTGGGCATCGGCATCGAGGTTTTTGAATGCCTCCGATTCTAAGAGAGCCTTATCGAGTGCCGGCGGATTTGTTGCTTCAATCGCATCGCCGTTTTTATATTTATCGGGTGATGATAAAACAGCGGCATATAACATTAATTTTTGATGATCATTCAAACTGTCGCCGAAGGTGATGGATAAGTCGTTTCGAACGGCATCTTTGACCAAGCCCTGATACGTTTTTAATTTTGAATCTTTGCTGATTTTGGCGGCATTCGGTGCAAAATAAGACACAATACCCGAAGTTTCTTCACCTTTTGAAAGCTTGCAATAAACGGGAGCCTGTTCTTCTTCGGGCTTTTCAAAATCGGCACTCAAAGCATTGTCTGCGGCATATTTGGCCCAAAATTGTTTCTTTTCTTCAATCCACGATAATGTCGGTTGCGGTTCTTGTTTGGCAACTTCCTGATTATCTACCTGCATTGTGTCACGTTCTTGTTTTGCGGTTTCCTCTTCTTTTTTATCAGGTTCTTTTTGAAGAGAATCATTTTCTTGAGGCTGTTTGCCGGCATCATCGGTGGCTTCATTTTCTTTAATCAAATTTTTTAAGGTTTCCACAGCCTTATTATAATCATCTTCACTGTTAACGGTAAAGCCGGATATATCAATGCCTTTGCTGACGGCTAATTTGTATGTGTCACTTTCCGTAAATTTTTGTTTGTAATCAATATCAGCCATGTGATGTCTCCTTATAAATCCGCTTTATATATTCAAATCTAACATAAATTTTTGTTTTTGTCCAGTATTTTTTTCGGAAATGACAATTTTTTTCAGAAGATAAGCATCAAACTGAAATAAAAAATTTCAAAAAAAACGGATTGCCTCTTGCATGGATAAAAATTGCTACCTATATATGCCTTTAGAAACTGATTTTAACAACAAATAAGGATTGAACATTATGACAAAAGTAATCGGTATTGACCTTGGTACAACAAACTCTTGTTTTGCTGTGATGGAAGGTAAAGATGCAAAGGTTTTGGAAAATTCCGAAGGTGCACGTACAACACCTTCAATGGTGGCATTTACGGATAATGAGCGTTTGGTCGGTGCGGCTGCAAAACGTCAGGCTGTGACGAACCCTGAAAATACGCTTTTTGCCATTAAAAGACTTATCGGACGCCGATATGATTCGGCAGAAGTGCAAAAGGACAAAGCAACGGCACCGTTTAAGATTATTTCAGGTGATAACGGTGATGCTTGGGTTGAAGTTAAAGGTCAAAAGTATGCGCCGTCTCAAATTTCTGCGTTTGTTTTGCAAAAAATTAAAGAATATGCCGAAGGGTATTTGGGTGAGAAAGTGGAAAAGGCCGTGATTACGGTTCCGGCATATTTTAACGACTCACAGCGTCAGGCAACAAAAGATGCCGGTAAGATTGCAGGTCTTGATGTTTTGCGTATTATCAATGAGCCGACGGCCGCAGCACTTGCTTACGGTATGGATAAAAAAGCTTCGGGTACGATTGCCGTGTATGACTTGGGCGGCGGTACGTTTGATATTTCCATTTTGGAAATCGGTGACGGCGTTTTTGAAGTGAAGTCAACAAACGGTGATACGTTCTTGGGCGGTGAAGATTTTGACCAGAGAATCGTGAACTTTTTGGCTGAAGAATTCAAAAAAGAATCCGGTATTGATTTGAAAGCGGACAGACTGGCTTTGCAACGTTTGAAAGAGGCCGCAGAAAAGGCAAAAATCGAACTTTCATCGGCAACGCAAACCGATGTGAACCTGCCGTTTATTACGGCCGATGCCACAGGTCCGAAACACCTCAATATTAAATTGACGCGTGCCAAATTGGAATCTTTGGTTGATGATTTGATTGATAAAACGGTTGAACCTTGCAAAAAGGCATTGAAAGATGCCGGATTGAGCGCCAATGAAATCAGCGAAGTGATTTTGGTCGGCGGTATGACACGTATGCCGAAAGTTCAGGAAAAAGTTAAAGAAATTTTCGGTAAAGAACCGCATAAAGGCGTTAACCCTGATGAAGTGGTGGCCGTTGGTGCAGCCATTCAGGGCGGTGTGTTGATGGGTGACGTGAAAGATGTTTTGCTTCTTGATGTTACACCGTTATCACTCGGTATTGAAACCTTGGGCGGCGTGTTTACACGTTTGATTGACCGCAACACAACAATTCCGACACGTAAATCTCAGGTTTTCTCAACGGCAGAAGACGGACAGACGGCCGTGACGATCAGAGTGTTCCAAGGCGAACGTGAAATTGCCGCACATAACAAACTTTTAGGTCAGTTTGATTTGGTCGGTATTCCGCCGGCACCGCGCGGTATGCCTCAAATTGAAGTGACATTCGATATTGATGCCAACGGTATTGTGAATGTTTCGGCAAAAGATAAGGCCACTAACAAAGAGCAGGCCATTCGTATTCAGGCTTCGGGCGGTTTGTCGGATGCGGATATCGAAAAGATGGTTAAAGATGCCGAAATGAATGCCGAAGCCGACAAGAAGAAAAAGGAAGAAGTTGAAACGCGTAACCAAGCGGAAGCTTTGGTGCATTCAACCGAAAAAACCTTGAAAGAAAACGGCGATAAAATTTCCACCTCTGACAAGAGTGCCATTGAAGATGCCATTCAAGCCGTAAAAACGGCATTGGAAGGCACGGATACAGCCGCTATTAAGGAAAAGAGCGATGCTTTGATGCAGGCTTCGTTAAAACTCGGCGAGGCTATGTATAAGGCACAAGGTGCCGCGGCAGGTGCCGGTGCAGGCGAAGCTCAGGGTGCTTCGGCAGGTGAAGAACCCAAAGCGGACGAAAAAGTTGTTGACGCAGACTTCGAAGAAGTTAAGTAAACTTTTTTGCAAACCTTTGATAAAAGCAAAACACCACCGGCTTAAAAGCGGTGGTGTTTTTTTATAGATCATAATCGTTGTTATGAGATGATTTAGGACTCTTTATCAGTTGTGTTGTAGTTACTGTTGAGTCTGTCAAGCGCTGGACTGTCTACGATACCATTCTCAAGATCGCAGGCCAGATTGTACCAGTCTAATGCTGAAAGTTTATTCATACAATAATTTTTTAATGGTTAAACATAAAATTAACAATTCACAAGAACATTATATGTGAAAAAAATAAAAAGACAACAGAATTTAAAGTTTTTATAAAATAAATGTTGTCTTTTTTTCATATACTGTTATAAATTTTACCAAATACACGATTTTTGTGTATTCAGAACCAGAGTTTGGTTCGGAGCCTTGAACAGCTCTTGTTACGTTCGGTGTCTGGGATTGACATCGTTATATCTTTTGGTATGCATAATGCCAAAAATAAAATAATCCCAGGTCATGTAATGGTCTGGGAGCTTTCAGTGGATGTCCAGTGATCTTAGTAATCATAAAGACTGAGAGGGTCATTTAACGTAGCATGATTGTTCAACTCTCCAGACCACCTCACGAGGTGGTTTTCTTTTAATTGCTATTTGGAGAAAAACATGACCAATCATCTTATCCCTAAGGTTTCCGTCGTTTTGCCCGTGTATCAAACACCTGAAACTTATTTGCGTGAAACCATAGAAAGTATTTTAGCGCAAACTTATACAAATTTTGAATTTTTAATTCTGGACGATTGTCCTGAAAAGTCTGTAGAAAGTATCGTTAAATCATATTCAGATAAGCGTATCAGATATTATAAAAATACGCAAAATTTAGGTATTGCCTCTTCACGAAATAAATTAATTGATTTAAGTCAAGGCGAATATTTAGCTGTTATTGACCATGATGATATTGCATTACCGGAAAGATTACAAAAACAGGTTTCGTTTTTAGATTCTCACCCGAAAGTCGGTGTTGTCGGTACATGGTACGAGCGTTTTCCAAACAAGAAAATCAATAAAAAATTTATTGTTAACAGCCAAATTGAGCGAGATTTAATGTTTAATTGCAGTATTTTGCATCCTTCCTCTATGATAAGAAAAGCCGTTTTAGTTGAAAATAACATTCGTTATGAACCAGAATTTACGCCAGCAGAAGATTATGCACTATGGTGCCGTTTAATCGGCAAAACTGAATTTGCTAATATTCCTGAAGTTCTGCAAAGATACAGAGATTATGAAAAAAATACATCAAAGACACAAGCTGCTCAAATGAAACAAGCTTCTGTATGTATTCATAAAATTTTAGAACAAAAACATCCGAAATTAATGACAGAAGCACAAAGTAAAATATCGCATATTCGTTTTTTAGGTATTCCGTTAATAACAAAAAGACAATATGGCGGTGTTTCAAAATATAAAATACTTGGTCTTTTCAAAATAAAAAAACAAGATTCTATTTTTCTTAAATCGGCTTCCGATATACCGATTTATATTATTTCATTTAATCGCTTATCCTATATAAAACAGTTGGTGGAAATACTTGAAAAATATCATTTATATAATATTCATATTATTGACAATGCCTCAACGTATCCCCCGCTTTTGGAATATTTGAAAAAAACGCCTTACACAGTGCATCACATGAAAAAAAATTATGGACATACGGTATTTTTTGATGCACCGGATTTTAAGTCTGTTCGTGAAAATGAGTATTATGTTCTGACAGATCCGGATGTTATTCCTGTTGAAGAATGTCCATCTGATTTTATGGATTATTTCTATCATCTTTTGGAAAAATATCCGAAATACAATAAAGTAGGGTTTTCATTAAAACTTGATGATATTGATGATGATACAGATTATAAAAGAACTGTCAAAGGTTGGGAAAAACAATTTTACAAATCGAAAATAAATTTTTTTCAACCGTATTTGTATAATTCATATATTGATACCACTTTTGCACTCTATAGACCTCAAAAAAAATGGCAAACAAAAAATTTTTATAAGGCGATTCGTGTTTCCTTTCCTTATGAAGCAAAACATTTGCCTTGGTATAAGGATTTATCAACACCGAGTGATGAAGATATTTTTTATTCAAACAGCGATATAGGGAGCGGTAATTGGAATGATTTAAAAAAAATAAATGCCATTAAAGAGCGTTTAATGGTGCAACCGAAAAATTTACTTGAAAAACTTTTTTCGATTAAATCTTCTTCAAACAGAATCTATTTATATATTCTGGGTACCAAATTAAGTATAAAAAAATAAATTTCATTTTTGAAAACATAGATTATATAAGCCATTAAATATGATGGCTTCTATAATTAAACGCTAACGCAGATATTATTGATTATCGATATAAATACAATTCGTTACCGTGTTTTTTGAGCCAATTTTGACTTTCCATATAAGTCGGGCAGAGTTCATAAACGGTTTGCCAAAAGGCCGCGGAATGGTCTTGATGTTTTAAGTGAGCCGTTTCGTGTGCCATGAGATAGTCTATAACGGGCAGAGGTGCCAAAGCAATGCGCCAGTTATAGTTGATGTGTTTTAAGGTGGAACAACTGCCCCAACGCGATTTTGTATCTTTAATCGAAACACCTGTTAAACGGCAACCGAGTCGGTCTGCCAATATTTTGGATTTTTGATAAAATACTTTTTTTGATTCGCGTTTGATATAGTCTTTTATTCTGCGGTGTAGAAATTCTTTTTGACCGCCGACATAAAGAATATTGTTTTTTAAAAGCGGTGCGCCGGCATCAGGATTGTATAAAATGCGTACCTGCTGGCCGAATAATGAGATAGACTCATCATCTTCAAAATCTTTGATTGCAGGTAAAGACGCGAGTTTTTCTTCAATCCAATCAATATGTGTGTTGATAAAATCAAACGCTTTTTTCTTTGAATATAATTTCGGCATGGATAAAACAACCATATGCTTTTTGTGGTCTATGCGCAAATTTAAGCGTTTAATCTTAAAAGATGTGTTTACTTTTAAGGGAAAATCAAAAGCCTTTTCAATATCAAAGGTCTTGCCAGTCAACAATGTGATCTTCATAATCTTTGACCTCTGATTCGTTTATAATCGGGCGATTCTTTAATGATATACCGGCTTCATACACGGAAGATGCTTTGCCCGTAATTAAAGGATGCCAAGAAGGCAGGTCGTATCCGTTATCAAGAAGCCAATAAGCACACGTTTTTGGAAGCCATCTCGGTTTTTCGCGAATGGCTTTTAAGTCGATGTCACGACAATCTTTGACAACTTCAAAACGATGTTGATAAATACGGCATAAACAATTTTTAGGGTTTAAAAAGCGGCAATGCGCGTTGGTAAAATAAATTTTACCTTGGCATTCAAGCTTGTTTAAGCAACATTTGCCGCAACCGTCGCATAAAAGCTCCCATTCCGTTTTGTTCATTTCTTCAAGTTTTTTATGACGCCAAAATTCAGGCTCAACGGTTTGATTGTTGAACCGAGACTGCGGAGTAGATGCCTTTTGTAACTTAAATTCTTTGTCCATTTGGCGCCTTGGTATATCTTCAAAAAAAGCCGTCATAACGACGGCTTGCTTGTGTTGGCGGGAGTGACGGGGCTCGGACCCGCGAC
>JAGCOI010000142.1 GCA_017645485.1 Alphaproteobacteria bacterium
ACAAAAGCGCATCCGATAACATCTTTAAAATAAGGTCTGATTGAACACCCTGCGATGATTTCTTCATATCCGGAAGAAATGATGTAATGCTCAATATCCAAATCAATATCTTTTGCATATTTGTTGATACGCTCGAACCAAGTTTCAACACCTTCATAATATTCGATATTTTGGCCACAGGATTTGAACACATCGGGACTGAGGCAAATGTTTTTTTCTTTTGCGATTTTTGTAAAATAATACATGCTGCCTGTGACTTGATCCGCATTATTTTGAAGTGACCATGCATTTGCTTTTTTCCAAAATGTTTCGGGTTTCATGCCGAGTTTCGGAATTAAAAGATAGTCTTGCATATAGGTTGTACTTAATGTTTCATCAAAATCGTATACGAAGGCAACTTTTGTTTTTTTCATTTTATTTCACTCTATGCTTGCATTTTTCAGAACTTTACTATAAAACAGCAGAAGTTAATATTTAATCAATATGAAGGATTTTTTTAAAATGGCAGCGACAACAATGGATCAGCTAGTATCTCTTTGTAAACGAAGAGGTTTTATTTTTCAAAATGCAGATATATACGGTGGTATGCAGGGTGTGTATGATTACGGACCTTTGGGTGTGGAGTTGAAAAATAATTTAAAGGCGGCATGGTGGCGTGCAATGGTATATGAACGCGATGATGTTGAAGGTTTGGATGCGGCTATTTTAACGAATCGCAAAGTGTTAAAATATTCCGGACATGAAGATACCTTTTCCGATCCGATGTGTGATTGCAAAAAGTGTAAGGGTCGTTTCAGAGCAGATCATATTGAAGATGGCAAATGTCCGAATTGCGGTTCAACGGATCTGACCGAACCTAGACCTTTTAATTTAATGTTTAAGACGCAGGTCGGACCGGTGGAATCGGATGAAAATGTGGCTTATTTACGTCCGGAAACAGCTCAGGCTATTTTTACGCAATTTAAGAATGTTGTTGATGCAACGTCTCGTAAATTGCCGTTTGGTATTGCACAAATCGGAAAATCATTCAGAAATGAAATTACGCCGCGTAATTTTATCTTTCGCGTGCGCGAATTTGAACAGGCCGAACTGGAATATTTTGTGTATCCGGGAGATGATGAGAAATATCATGAACTTTGGAAAGAAGCTCGGATTAATTGGTGGCTCGAGCAGGGCTTAAGTCGTGAAAACATTCATATTTATACAACGCCGAAGGAAGATTTGGCGCACTATGCAAAAGCTTGTTATGATATTGAATATCGTTTTCCGCACGGTATGGAAGAACTTGAAGGTATTGCTAATCGCCGCGATTATGATCTTGGAAATCATACCAAAGGTCAGGAAGAATTTGAATTAGAAGCACATTGTCATGCAAATTCAGATTCAACAACGAAGTTATGTATTCGAGATGAAGAGGCCGGTAAATGGGTAATTCCTTTTGTTATTGAACCTTCTATGGGTGTTGATCGCGGTGTGTTGGCAATATTGACCGAAGCCTATACAGAGGAAGATTTAGGTGACGGTAACAGCCGCATTGTCTTGAAATTGAAAAAACAATTGGCTCCGATTAAAGTAGCTATCATTCCTTTAAAGAAAAACAGTGAAGCTATTATGGAAAAATGCCATGAGCTCAAAAATAAATTGATGAAACTCGGTATAGGGCGCGTTGCTCTTGAAAATACGGGCAATATCGGTAAAGCATATCGTCGTCATGATGAAATAGGTACGCCGTTGTGTTTGACGGTGGATTTCGAGACACTTGAAAACAGTCCGGAATCGGTTACGGTACGCGATCGTGATACAATGAAGCAAATTCGGGTAAATACAAGTGATTTGCCGACCTATTTAAGAGAATATTTCTTGTAAGGGGTATGAAAGTAAAAAAAAGACTCGGTTTTGACCGAGTCTTTTTTTGAAATTGAAAAATTACTTCAATTCAACTTTAGCGCCGGCTGCTTCAAGCTTAGCTTTGATTTCTTCAGCTTCAGCTTTCGGAGCGCCTTCTTTAACAGTTTTCGGAGCGCCGTCAACCAAATCTTTGGCTTCTTTCAAACCGAGCTGTGTAATAGCGCGAATTTCTTTAATAACGTTAATTTTGTTTGCACCGGCTTCTGCCAAGATAACATCAAATTCAGTTTTTTCTTCAGCAGCAGCGGCACCTGCAGCAGCGCCACCGGCAGCAACTGCAACAGCAGCAGCGGCTGAAACGCCCCATTTTTCTTCTAACATTTTCGATAAATCAGCAGCTTCCATAACTGTTAATGCTGATAATTCATCCACTAATTTGGCTAAATCTGCCATATTTTTTCTCCTAAATTAAAATTAAAACTTTTTATTAAGTAACATAAAACGTTAAGCAGCTTCTTTTTCGCTGTATGCCTTTGTAACGCGAGCGAGCTGAGCTCCGGGCGCTTGCAACAGACCGATAATTTTGGCTCTGAGTTCATCCATTGACGGAATAGTAGCCAAACGCTTAATTTCTGCAAGAGATAAAGCATTTGCACCCATTGCACCGCCTACGATGACGAGTTTTTCGTTATCGGTTGCGAAATTAACACAAGCTTTGCAGGCAGCAACCGGATCTGATGAAAATGCGATTGCGGTCGGTCCTTTGAACAGATCGGCTAAACCTTCAAATTTTGTATCTTTAAGAGCCAATTTTGTAATCCGGTTTTTTGTTACTCTAAAGCCTGCGCCTGCTTCGCGAATTTTATCGCGGAGTTCGGAAACTTCTGCAACCGTTAATCCCTTATAATGAGAAATAACAACGATTTCAGCAGAATTTAAGAGCTCATGCAGTTCATCAAGCAATTGTTTTTTTTCATCGCGGTTCACGAAATGTCTCCACTAAAAAATTTTACCATACCGCCAATAAAAACAAGATGTTGCTTTTATAGTCGGCAACCAAATTCTGTCCGTTAAGGGGGAGAAAAAAATGATTATTAAATAAACCTTTCTAAACTCCGTCTATGTAGGAAATTAAGGATTTGATGACAAAGCCGCCTACAGTCTTGGACAGAGTGATAACTTTTAAAGGTCATCACTTGGGCAGTGTGATAACTTAAAAAATCAATACTGTCAAGTAAAAAAATAACATAACGGTGAATTTTATAAAACCGATAGTAATTCCTGAGCAAGTTCAAGCTTTGAAAGCGTGTTATTTTCCATCACCGGTATATATAAATCTTCAAGTTCAAAAGCAAAAATGTTAGCTTGTTGAAGTGAAAATTCTTTAGTAAGAGAAATTCTTTGAATATTCGTTTTAAGATACTGATTTAAAGCAGATATTTCATTGAATTTGTTCTTAATTAAACCATTCTTTGCCGAGAAACGATATGAATATTCTATAATAACATCAATAATCAGAGCAAGAACAAGAGCCGCCAAAAGGTGAATGTAGACGCTCACAACTAAAATAGTTGCAATGATAAAAGCAATATCAATGATTCGCAGAATATAGCGTACCCATTTTTTTGTAAACGGATAACGTAAAATCCATAGATAAAAAGCGATAATGATACTTGAAAAAGTTAAAATCATCATTGTTTCGAGAGGATTGAGGGCAATATATGATATGGCATATATTGTCATTAAAAACATGGCCGTACTGAACAATAGATAATATATATTTAAACGCCATGCCAGTAATTTAAAGTATTTTTGAATGTAGGACTGATGTTGGTTGAAAGCACGTTCAAATTTAAGTTTGTTCTTTGATGATACATCAACGGAAGTGTCTATTTTTGAAAATAGATTTTTCATTATCATTTTAAGTCCGGCAGGTAAATTTTTTAAACTGTCTGTTTTTTTGATAATAAAGTAAGAATTATCTTCTTTTTTCAAATCAATGATGTTGTAGTGTACCAATTCCAGTAAAGTCGAAATAAATGAACGCCAATCATAAACACCATTTAAAATATAACGATTCATCGCAGCTGTTTGTTTGAAACGAACTTTTAAATGAGATTTGTTTTGTTTAATCCATTTCCAAGAGAAATAGTAAGATATGTATATGACCAAAAGACCTATTATTGAAAAGAGAATATCACCATAGTCGGTTACAAACCACACAAAACGTTTGCTGAGATTGGGGGTGTTAAAAATATTTTTATCCAAAGATACCAAAATATGCATGCTTTCGTCATGTGTTAAAGGCCATATAGAAGCAAAACCTAATGCATTTGGACTGAGTTGAGCAATGACGGTGCGGTCTGCCGAGAGATTGCCAGGCGTGCCGGCCATGGCAAGTTGTGATAAAAACGTGCGCCCGTCAGGAACCGAAACAATAGCATTGGCAGAGGTTGTAACCAAGCCGTTATAACCGCTTGTTAAATCTGCATGAAATTCCGTAAAAGCATCATAATACCAGAGTTTACGATCCAGTAAATAGTGAAAATGATATGTATATATGCCAGGCTCCAATATATATTTTTCTTTCGGCACAAAAACGATAGTGTTACCGATTTCCTGCAATTTGTAAGGTATTTCCTGATTGTTCAGAGATACGGACAATAAGGTCAATTCAATTTTCTTTTTAACACCGTCGCGTGATGTGGTGAATTTGGGCATGGATTTGATTAATCCGTTTTTAAGACGCCGTCCGTTTGCAATAACAACCACGTCTTCTTCAACATCTATCAT
>JAGCOI010000143.1 GCA_017645485.1 Alphaproteobacteria bacterium
GCAACGCGATGCGTTGCGTCGGTCACTTGGTTTGTAACATCGGCGCACTTCGCTTGCACGCTCGTTTGCCGATTAACAAACCGTCGCCATTTGCGGTGAAAATAACGTTTTGAGGTTATTTTCATCCTCATGCGTAATGACGTAAAGGGGGCAGAGCTTGTAATGACTGAAAAAAAGCTTATAACGGCTCAGATAAGCGTGTTGTTGTGAACGGTGAAAAATTGTGCGTCATCTTTGAGCGTTTTGAACACAGAAGCATCCGTCGAAGTTAAAAAGGCTTGCAATTTTAAATCACGCACTTTGATAAGTAATGCGTCACGCTTTTTATCATCAAGGTGGGTTGTGACTTCATCCAAAAGCAAAACGGGGGCAAAACCTTTATCTAATAACTGGCACTTTGTTTGCGCTAAAATTAAACTGATTAAAAGTGATTTTTGTTCGCCCGTTGAACATAATTCCGCAGGCATATTCTTCTTTTTGAAATAGACCTTGAAATCCGTGCGGTTGATGCCCTCAAGCGAACCGTTTTGCAAAACATGTTTGCGGTTTTGATAAAGAAGATTTGCATAAGCATCTTCAACATCAAGTGCGGCAAATGTGTCGAGCATTTGTTCGCATGTGCCGGTTAATTCAAGGCGAATGTCCGGAAAAATATCATCCGGCTCGTTTTGAAGAAAGGTGTTTAATCTGGCAATTGTTTCACGCCGCGCCGCCGCAATCGAAACACCTGTTGCCGCCATTTGTTCTTCTAAGCTTGAAAGCCATGCATTGTCTTTGATGCCTTGTTTAAGAAGACGATACCATTCTTTATATAAATGCTCAAAAGCAGAAGTTCGTTTGGCATGTTCCAAATCAAACATATATACAATACGGTCCAAAAAACTGCGCCGCGGTTGCGGTCCGCCCGAAAATATGCGGTCCATTTGCGGTGTAATCCATAAAGCGGAAAGGTATTTGCCGAGTTCGGCCTGCGTTGGTACTTTTTGAGAATCTATTTTAACAATGCGACGATCAAAAGTATGCCATGAATCTTCCTGTTCTTGAGCGGTTTTCTGTAATGCCGTTGATAAGGTGTACGGCTCATCATTTTTTAAGATGCCGGCAGAAACAGCCCATGCAAAATTTTTGCTGCCGACAGGTGTTTTTGAAGACAAACAAGACGATGTGATGCGTGTAACGTCGCTTAGTTTGGCACTGCGTAAACCACGCCCCGGTGTTAAAAAGGATACGGCTTCTAAGATGTTTGTTTTGCCGCTGCCGTTTTCGCCCGTGATGACAACAGGGCCGATATGCGGTTCTATTCTTAATTGTTCGTAATTTCTAAAATCAGTTAAAGTCAGGCGTGTAATGCCTGACTTTTGTCTTAAAACTTCGCTGATTTGATATAAGCCGACCATGAGCTATCAGACGCGCATCGGCATCAAAACGTATATGGCGGAGGCATCAGCCGTGTCGCGCACGACAGACGGTGATGAACCGTCGGAAAATGTCATTTGAACATTTTCACCACGGATTTCGGATAAAATATCAAGCAAATATCTGAAGTTATAGCCAACCTCCAAAGCATCCGAATCGTATGAGGCTTCCAATTCTTCCAAAGCACTGCCTAAATCAGGACTGGAAGTTGTGATAACAAGGTGACTCTTGCTCATAATCAGTTTGATGGCGCGTGTACGTTCGGCAACAACGGATACACGATCAACCGCCGTTGAAAGTTCTTTAGCGGATAATTCCAAAATTTTATCGTTGCCCGTGGGAATGACACGCTCGTAATCAGGATAGGTGCCGTCAATCAATTTTGAGGTGAGGGTAATGTCTTTTAAGGCAAAACGAATCTTGTTTTCGGATAAAGACAAATCAATATCCTGGCAATCGGAATCTTCCAAAAGCTTTCTGACTTCGGCAATCGTTTTGCGTGGAATAATAACACCGCTCATCTTTTCAGCCCCTTGAGGTAAAGGTGCTTCAACGCACGCCAGTCTGTGTCCGTCGGTGGCAACCACACGCAACACTTTTGTTTCGCCTTCGGTTTTGGCATGAATATATAAACCGTTCAGGTAATAACGCGTTTCCTCGGTTGAGGCGGCAAATTGGGTGCGGTCAATCACATCTTTAAGGTCTTCCTTAACCATTTTGAAATTGACGGGCAATTCGTCGCCGGCAATGACCGGAAAATCTTCAACAGCAATGGTCGGAAGCGAAAATTTTGAACGCCCCGAAGAAATGGAAAGCTGCCCTTTTTCATCAGGAAAAATAAGCTCTACCTGAGAACCGTCATTTAATTTGCGGACAATATCATAGAGCATGTGTGCGGGTGCCGTTGTGGCGCCTGTTTCAACAATTTTGGCATCTGTCAATTCCGTGATTTCGGTATCCATATCGGTTGCCTTAAAGCTGATGGCATCAGGCAACGCTTCCAAACGTACATTGGATAAGACCGGAATTGTGTTTCTTTTTTCAACAATACTTTGAACGTGACTTAACGTTTTTAATAAAACGGCTCTTTCAATTGTAAATTTCATTTTTATAAGACCTTAAAAAATTGTTTTAGTATTACCTCTTTGATATCATATTTCTTTTGTTTCTTAAATTAAAAAGAAAGAGTCTTTCACAGGTTTTTAAAAGATGTTTAATGATAAACAGAGGCTTGGGGAATTGCCGCGGTAAATGACAGGGGTAGGAAGCATGGCGACGAGGGAGATTGCCACGCCCTTTCAGGGTGAGCGATGACATATAAAGAGATTCCGGAAACAACGATGAGTGAGGAGATGCTGGAATCAAGGATGAGTGAGGAGATGCTGGAATCAACGATGAGTGAGGAGATGCTGAAACAAGTTCAGCATGACGAACTCCAACAAGTTCAGCATGACGAACTCCAACAAGTTCAGCATGACGAACTCCAACAAGTGGAGCGCGACGGCTTTGCCGCTTGCTCTTCTTCGATTCCAGGATGACGAACTCCAACAAGTAGAGCGCGACAAGTTTGCTCATCTTCGATTCCGGAATGACAGGGTGAGGTATGCGCAATGACAAAAAAATCCTCGGGACAAGCCCGAGGATGACATTGTGTGAGTCTGATGAGATTACCACGGCAGGCAAAGCCTGCCTCGTAATGACAGTTTATATCAATTATTTGATAAGCGGGGCTTTTTCAACCTCACGGCCGATTGTTTCCTGATTAACGTATGCATCTTGACTTTTTAAGCTCGGGCGGTGTGCCATAACCGTTGCCTGACGGCCTTCGGTTAAACCGCGCATTTCGGTTGCGGGTGTGTAGACTTCGCGCACGGTCAGTTTGAAATCGTCATAACCGACATTGCCTTTGGCATCCGTGCCATAGACTTTAATGCGATATATGCCGCCGTCACCCGGGAGAGCACGCCCCTTAAAGCAATGGTCGTTTGTTTGATAGGTAAGCCACTTGGGGAGCGGTGCATCATCAATTAAACCGGCACTTGTTGAAACAACTTCTTCAAAATCAAGTGCATTGAAAATATCTAAAGGAACTTCGATGAAAATAGGTTCACCCGTTTCAACGGTAACGTCTTTTAACTTGCCGCGCGCGCTGATTTTAACCGGCGGACGTTTGACAGGCACATCCATTAAATAAGGACGATTGTCGGGCAATAAATCTCCTTCGGCCCATTTTTTGTAAACCTGTCTTAAATAAAAGGCAATATCCGAGGGCTTTTCGCTTAACATATAATAAGGTACGGCATCTAAGCCCAATGTTGTATAAAGGGTGCCGAGAGCTTCCTGAACATCAACATAGCTCATGAAAGCCTTAACTTCGTCTTCAATGGCTCGCGAAGCTTCAAGCTGGCTCTTTTCGTTTTTGGATCCGTCCGTAAACGTGAGGTCTTCGGCAATGTTTTCGGATGTGTCGGAAATTTCGGAATTAATCTGGTAGTCTTCCATGGCAGCCATATATTGAGCCCATGCAACATAAACCTGATTTAAGATAAGCTGGGTTAATCTTTCGCGACGTAATCTTTCAAGATTTGTGTCGTTTGCTTTTTGCAAAGATTCCATCATGTCGAAAGCAAGTTCTTTGCTTTCTTTGGAGCATTTGTCATAGGCTTTTAAGTTTTCTCTGCAAGCGGCATTTTGGTTTTCGTTAAATCTTGTGACAATCATTTCTTTGTCGGCATCCGTTCCGATTAAGTCGTGTGCACGCAGTTCGGGGCGGTTTGTTAAAGCCATCCATTCAAGCTGATTGAGGTTTGTTTTGATTTCAGGCAGTTCGAAATTGCCGTATTGTGTGCCGACAAGTTTGAAATCTGTTGTCGGGTGTAAGCCCATAAGGCTGGCAAGATTTGTTTGAGCCGTTTCGAGTTTGTGTTTGAGAATATTTAAGTTTTTAACGGCTTCCATATATTTACGTTTTTTCTGCAATTCTTCCTGAGAAGGTGCTTCGCCGACAAGGGCGAGTTCTTTTGCTTTAACGTTCATTTCATCAACTTCGAGCGTTAAATATTCACTCATGTCATCAATAACAGGCAACAAGCGTTGAGCCGTTAAAGTTTTCCAGTACAAAACGCGTGCTTCCTGCAGGACGTTGTGAATAACTTTTCTGCTTTGTTCAACGGATAAATTCTGTTTTAAGGTTGAATCGGCGTTTTGATAGGCAAGTGTGGACATATCTAAAATGTTCCATGCAACTTTCAAATCCGGACTTAAGTTGTCGGAGTTGTTGGTGTTGATATAACCGGCCTTATTTAAGATATCTTGCAATTGTGATTGTGTGGCATTGCCGGCTTTTAAGAGATTTTCTTCCATGCTGACCATGCGTCTTGTGTAGTTATATTTTAAGGCAAGAGCCATGGCCATATACATATCAATCGGTTTTTTGATTTGCCGCGGGGCATTTAAATACATATTTTGCATGTCAATATCGGCACGCACGGCTCTGTCCCAATCGGCATAATAAGCCTGAGGTTTTGCGGCCTGTTGAGGCTCGTAATCCATTTGTTTGTTGTTTTGGCACGAAAGAACGCCAAACATTAAGGCAACAAAAGAAACAATTTTTTTCATCATTTTATCCTTCAAACACGTGTTTTTTTAAAAATATTTTAATTGCAATTAAACAACTTTGCGTATAAGATACATCCAAATCGTAAAATTGAGGTTAATTTTATTTCATGTTTGATATTTTTCGTACGCTTTTCAGATATAAAGAAAAAGAAAGTCCCGATGAACTCGGTGCATTTCCGGTAAAAGTGCATGTGGCGGCGTTTCCGGAAAGACGGTATTTATGGACTTCGAGGCTGCTTGTGATTTTAACAAGCCTGAGTATATGCGTGAACGTTATTTTGGTTTTGACGATTTATCTGATGATTCCGAATATTAAAGTTTATCCGCGTTTTTTCAGTATTAACAAATATTTCAGTCAAATCGAACAGGTTGAGCCGCGTGTTTTAAATTATCCGGTGACGGATTTGATAACGGAGCAATATATTAAAGAATATTTATATTTGCGTTATACCATAACAGACGATGCGGAAGATTTGGTTTCGAGATGGATGGAAGGATCTTCGCTGTATTGGTATTCGGCACCGAGTGTTTATGCGGCGTTTAAATCAAAAGAGATGACATCAAACATTAAACTGTTTCGTGAGGGGCTTCGGCGTTATATAGACATTCAATGGATTAGGCCTTTATCAAGAGGATTGTGGCAAACACAGTTTGCAACGTATGATATGATGCCCGGAGAGGCACCTTCCGTTATTTATTGGCGGGCAACCATTCGTGTGGCCTATCCGAAGATAAATTTTGCGGACAAAGATGACCAAATGCTTAACCCTTACGGTTTTGTGGTACAAAGTTATTCACTTTCGTATCATGGGGCGGAAGGAGATAACGAATCGTATATGGATACGGCGCGTCGGCGTGCGGCAAGTGAACAATAAAGTAATGAAAGGATAAAAGAAAATGCATATTTTAGGTGAATTTTTCGGATATTTGGCGGGCCTTTCAACGGCAATCTGCTTTTTGCCTCAGACGATTAAGACAATTAAAACGCGCGATGTGGGTGATTTGTCTTTTTGGAGTTATATGATTTATAATGTCGGTATGTTATCGTGGATTATATACGGCGTTTATCTGCATTCGGTGCAAATGATGATTTTTAACAGTATCGGACTTGTTTTTGCCGCCATTATTTTATGTATGATTGTTCGTTACAAGAAAAAAGAAAAATAAAAGAACTAGCCGTTTTTATCTTTTTTTGGGGGCACGGGATCGTAGCCCGATTTGCCCCACGGATGGCATTTTAAGATGCGTTTAATGCCCAAATAAAGGCCTTTGAGTGCGCCATGCGTTTGTATGGCTTCAATCATGTATTGAGAACAGGTCGGCGTGAAGCGACAGCACCCCGGGCACAGAGGCGATAAAAATTTTTGATAAAAAACAACCAATTTAATCAGTATTTTTTTCATTTTCTTCAGTGGTGTTTTTAGGGGTTGGGGGCGGTGATTTATATATGCCGTTTTCAATCATTTCATTTGCTTTTTTTAACGCCCATTTAATATCGCTTTTTAAGGTTTTGTAAGGGCAGGAAACAGTATTGTATCGGCCGATTAAAACATATTCGACGTTGTCTTTGGCAAGGCTTGGAAAAACCTCACGCACGACGGCGCGCAAGCGTCTGCGTACACGGGTGCGCACAACGGCACGACCGATTTTTTTTGTTGTGGTAAAACCGACCTTAAAAGGAACGGGATTTATAGATAAACTCGGAGCCGCCTGCAGGATAACAGTTGAAACAACCATACGAATCCCGTCGGCGACTCTGATGAAGTCTCTTCTTTTTTTTAAGTGAAGAATTTTTTCCATTATACCTTAAGCGGAAAGTTTTTTGCGACCTCTCGCACGACGAGCCGCTAACACTTTACGACCGCCTGCCGTGGCCATACGCGTGCGAAAACCATGACGACGCGATCTGATTAATTTGCTGGGTTGATATGTTCTTTTCATAAAATTTCTCCGGTTTATTAGTTTATTATTTAAAGCCTTTATTTAAAGACTCTCGGGGTTAACGCCATGCTTATAAAGTGTTTTTTTTTATAAGTCAAGAAAAAACGTAAAAAAGATTTGACATTAAATGAAAAAAAGGATATAGCAGAACGACATTAACAGAATGCTTCATCGTCTAATGGTAGGACAGCGGATTCTGACTCCGTCAATCTTGGTTCGAGTCCAGGTGAAGCAGCCAAAATGTACAGGGTTCTCGCAACACGCTGAGAGCCCTGTTTTTGTTTTAAATAAAAATTTTTAAGTTTTTAGAAGAAACTCTTGACAAAAGTCCATATTTTGTGCCATAATTAAGCAAATGATATAACAATTTTCAAACAAGGATATTCAAATGGCTATTGTTGAAAAAAATGACGGTTATTGGACTGACACTTATATA
>JAGCOI010000144.1 GCA_017645485.1 Alphaproteobacteria bacterium
CCGTATCCGAAATATGTGTTGATTTTTTCAATGATAATCGGTTCTTTATGCGAAAGTTCAAGTGCAAGCGCGCCGGTTGCGACTTTTAATATCAACGTGCCGTCAGTGCGCATGCCTTTTTTGAAGTCTATGCGTTCGGGAATGCAATATGCTGCAAAATCTTCGCCGACGACAGATGCCCAGTTTTTGAGTAAATCAACTTCACTGAAACCGTGTTCGCCGAGCAGTTTTTTGGCCATTTGTTCAATGTTTGATGATAAACGTGTTAAACCGGCAGAAGTATGCTCGTGAGAAATAATGTCTTTTTTAGTTTTCATGGTATTCTTGCTCTTTTAAATGTTGCAAAGGGTGTTTTAAGAAGACCGAATCGATGATTCTTTTTTGAGTGATATGTGTGTATATTTCGGTTGTGGTGATATTTTCATGCCCGAGCATTTTTTGAACCGAACGCAAATCCGCATCATGATTGATAAGGTTTGTGGCAAAAGAGTGACGCAATGTGTGCGGAGATGTTATGTTTATCGGGATATTGCATTGTAAGGCAAGTTTTTTTAAGGCCTTAAAAAAAGCATCGCGCGTTAGGTGACCGTCTGTTGCCGTCAGTGACGGAAAGAAAAATACGGACGGTTTGTTTTTTGCCTGAAATTCGGGGCGGACGGCGCTGAGATAAGACTGCAATATGCTTTGTGTTTGTTCATCAAAAAAAACGATTCTGTCTTTTGAACCTTTCCCTTTGATATAAATTTGGCGGTTCTTGAAATTGACATCGCCAAGAGTGAGTTTGAGGGCTTCCGAAACGCGTAAACCCGTTGCAAACATAAGCCGAATAATGGTGGCAACGCGCTGAAAAGCAGGGTTGTTATGATTTTGAGCCGTTTGGTACAGTGTATCGACCTGTTCTTTTGTAAAAAAGTGAGGCAGAGGTTTTTGTGTTTTAGGCGCACTTATGTATGAAAAAGGATTTTGTTTAAGAAATTGTTCTTCAAGCAGAAACTTACAAAACGTGCGAACGGCCGACAATTTTCGGTTGACGGTTTTCGGGGCATAAGCTTGCCGAGTCAGGGTTTGCAGGAAATTTGAGATGTGTTCGGAATTTATGTTTTCGGGGGTTGCGTGCGTTATATCCAAAAATTGCGTAATATCACTTTCATAGGCCTGCAAAGCATTCGCCGAAAAGCCTTTTTCGGCAGATAATGCATCCAAAAACATTTCAACAACCGAAGCCATTTTTTTATTTTATGCTTGCCGTGATATCTTTTTCGATGTGTTGGGCTACAGGCGTAATTTTATGCATGCTTAAATAAAATATGGTGCCTAAAAGCGCAAAAAGAATGATGTAGACAATCCATTTCGAATTTTTTTGTTTCATGGTAGAATACCTTGTAAAAAATGTTGATATGTCATTTTATTATAAGTATGATATATCATAAGTTTATTAAAAGAAGCGTTAAAAAAATGGAAAAAAATATAAATAAGATTATTTTGCTCGTCGGCTTGATGGGCTCAGGCAAAACCAGCGTGGGCAAAAGGTTGGCGCAAAAACTGAATTTGCCTTTTGTGGACGGCGATCGCGAAATTGAAAAAGCATCGGGATTGTCACTGATAGATGTTTTTAAATGTTTCGGATTGGAAGAATATCGTAACGGTGAAATGAGGGTTATGAAGCGTTTGTTGTCGGGCGAACCGTGTGTGCTTGCCTCCGGCGGCGGTTCTTTTGTGGCACAATCAACACGAGAATTGGCTAAAGAACATGCCCTGACCATTTGGCTTAAAGCTGATGTTGAAACACTGTATCATCGCACGGCCGGTCGCACGCAAAGACCTTTTTTGCAAGGTTCGACGGCTGATTTGAAGGGAAAGCTCGAAAATTACATTAAAGAAGAATATCCCTATTACGAGCAGGCGGATATTATTGTTGAAACCAAGCAGGAACGCGTTGAAAATACGGTTAATCGGGTTATGAAAGCTTTGGATCGTTTTTGGGAGAAAAAATAAAAATGTTAAGACAACATCGCAAAAAAAATGAACTGCGGCAAATCGAAATTATTAAAAATGTGAATCTGTATGCGGAAGGTTCTTGCCTGATTAAGTGCGGCAATACACATGTTTTGTGTACGGCAACGGTTGATTCGAAAGTGCCCGATTGGCTTAAAGATTCGGACAAAGGATGGGTGACGGCGGAATATTCTTTGTTGCCGCGTTCAACACCGACGCGTATTGTCAGAGAAAAAAACTTAAATGCGGGACGAACACAGGAAATTAAGCGCTTAATCGGTCGCAGTTTGCGTGCGGTTGTGGATTTGAAAAAATTAAAAAATTTTCAGATTATCGTTGATTGTGATGTTTTACAAGCCGACGGCGGTACGCGTACCGCATCGATTACGGGCGGTTTTGTGGCGCTTTATTTGGCTTGTCAGAAACTTGTTGCAAGCGGACAATTGCCGCGTATGCCGATAAATGAGTTTGTGGCGGCTGTTTCTTGCGGCATTCATGACGGGCAGGCTTTGCTTGATTTGGATTATGAAGAAGACGGTACGGCGGATACCGATTCGAATTTTGTTTTGACCGAAAGCGGTCAAATTGTTGAAATTCAAGCAACAGCCGAAGGAGAACCGTTTGACGAACAAGCTTTTCATGAGCTTTTAGGGTTGGCGCGTGAGGGTATTTCGGAACTTATTGATATTCAGAAAAAAGCAATCAGAGGATAAAATGAAAGAAATTATATTTGCCAGTCATAATAAAGGAAAAATTGCGGAAATACGCCAAATTTTGGAGCCGCTTGATATTAAAGTTTTAAGTTCGGATGATATTGAACTGCCCGATGTGGAAGAAACAGGGACCACGTTTGAAGAAAATGCCGCACTCAAAGCTTTAAGTATTGCCAAATTAAAAAAAGTGCCCTGTTTGGCAGATGATTCCGGATTATGTGTTGATGTTTTGGACGGCCGTCCCGGAGTTTATTCGGCACGGTATGCGCCCAATCGCGACTTTGATAAGGCAATGGAAATGCTTTTGGCAGAAATGGAAGAAACGCATTGGGATAATCGAGATGCACATTTTATGTGCGTTTTGGTTTTGGGCTATCCGAACGGCAATTACACGGCTTTTGAAGGGCGTGTTGACGGTACAATCGCTTATTGTCGGCAGGGCACGGGCGGTTTCGGGTTTGATCCGGTTTTTATACCGAACGGGTATAAAGAAAGTTTTGCCGAGCTTGGCGCAGAAATTAAAAATAAAATTTCACATCGGGCAAAAGCCCTCGAAAAATTTACGGCATATGTGAAGCAACAAGGAATTTAAATACATGGCTTGTATTTATAATATTCCTTACGGTGTGTCTTTTTTACAGGTTTTGGCCGAGCGGTTTTTGAAATGTTATCAGGATAAACCCTTGGCGCTTTCAAATGTTATTTTTTTAATGCAGAACAGGCGCTCGTGTCAGACATTAAAAGAGGCTTTTTTGCAGGCAAACGGATTAACACCGTTTTTGCTGCCGCAAATCGTGCCGGTTTATGAAACAGATGAAGACGAGCTTTTTTTTGAAAGCGAGGGAGATTTTGTGACAGATACCGATGCCGCGGTTTCGCCGGTTGAAAGATTGTTTTTGTTTGCAAAAATGATTGTTTCGAAAAAAAGTGCATACAACATTAAAGATATTTCGTATGCGCAAAGTTTATCTTTGGCGGCAGCCTTGGGAAAACTGATGGATGATGTCTATCAGGAAAATTTGTCGTTTGATAATTTGAAAAACATTGTGCCTGAACAATATGCAGAGCACTGGCAGGAAACACTCGATTTTTTAAAGATTATCAGTGCGTTTTGGCCCGATATATTAAAAGAGAGAAATTTAACGGATTTAAGCAAAAGAAAAAATATGTTGCTTGAACAAAAAGCGGCTCAATGGATGAAAGAAAAACCAAAAAATAAAATTGTGGCCGTTGGATTGGATGCACCGTTTGATGCCTTAAAAAAAATGCTTCAAAGTATATATGCTTTAGATAACGGTGAAATTTATTTATACGGGTTGGACAGGTATCTTCCGGATGAACAATGGGAAAATGTGAGCAAAACACATCCTCAATTTCAGAAGAAAGAAGTTTTACGGACTTTGGGTTTAACGCGAGATGATGTTGAAGATATGGTTTTGCCGACAAATAAATATCGTGCAGATTTTGTTTCGGAAGTGATGCGTGATGCACAGACAACGGACGGTTGGTTGTTGCTTGAAAACAATGCGCAAATCAGAGAAGGTGTTAAAGGGCTGCACCTGCTTGAGGCGGCCGATAATTTTGAAGAAGCACTCGCCATTGCGCTTATGATGCGTGAAGTTTTGGAGGTGCCAGGTAAAACAGCGGCATTGGTGACACCCGATCGTCATTTGGCGCGTGCGGTTTCGAGTGCGTTGCAAAGGTTTGGCGTTGAAGTGGACGATACGGCCGGACTTCCCTTGCACCTGTCGCCGGTCGGGATTTATTTGAGGTAAATTTTAGAGGTTTTGGAACATGATTTTTCAGCTCAAACGGTGGCGGCTCTTTTGAAAAATCCGTTTGTGCGTATGCAAAAAAGCGGTGAGCAAATCAGAAAACAGGTTCGTCAGGCAGAGTTTGAAAAAAGAATGCCGCGCTATGATGAGGAAGATATTGGTTTTAAGCAGGATATTCTAAATGAGGCTCTTAAAAAAGATTTTGATGAATTAAAAGGATTGTATGAACAAAAACAAGTGCCTTTTTCGGATTTGTTAAAAGCGCACATTTATTTGGCAGAAAAATTGGCTGAAGATGATAAGTTAAGCGGTGCTCAAAATTTGTGGCGGCATGAAGACGGGCGTTTATGCGCATCGGTGCTTGCAAAAATTTTGGAAAAAGCGGACATTATCGGTTCTGTGGTGCCCAAAGAATATGGTGCGATTTTATTAAAGTTGCTTTCTTTGGAGACGGTGCGTAAACCCTACGGGAAACATCCGAGATTGAAAATTTTGGGTGTGATTGAGTCAAGATTATGTTCTTTTGACAGGATTATCGTCGGTTCTTTAAATGAGGGGGTATGGCCGAAAACAAATGAGGCTGACCCGTTTATGTCGGCTTCGATGAAAACAGCTTTCGGACTGCCGGCACCCGAAATATCAATCGGTGTGACCGCAGATGATTTGAGTGCTTTAATGAATGCCAAGGAAGTTTATTTAACGCGTGCATTAAGGTGTGACGGTGTGCCGACGAATAAGTCGCGGTTTTGGCTGAAACTGGAAACGGTTTTAAAAGCACTCGGTATAAAAGTATCGGCATTTCAGGACGATTTTTATTTACCTTTGGTGCGGCAAATTGATGAGGCCGAAAAGCAAATTGACATTTTACCCGTTCAGCCCAAGCCGCCGGTTTCGGTTCGCCCGCGCAGATTTTCGGCCAGTGCCTTAAAAAAATGGATGCAAAATCCTTATGATATTTATGCCGAAAAAATTTTGAAGTTAAAGCCCTTAAATAAACTTGATGATGAACAGGATATGCGAAATTTCGGAAATGCAATGCACCGTGCTTTGGAAAAATTCTGTGCGCGGTATCCGTCTCAACTTGATGAACGGGCGGGTTTAGTTTTAACAAATTTGGTGTATGAACAATTAGATGCCGAAAAACCGGACAGACTTAAAAAAATTTTTTGGAAGACGTTTGCCGATAAGATGATAGGGTGGTTTTTGGAAAATATGCCCGCATATTTGAAAAATGTGAATCATATAGCCTCGGAAGCACAGGGAAAAATGACTTTTGACGGGCCTGCCGGTCAGGTTGTTTTGGAAGCACGTGCGGACCAAATTGATGAGACGGCGGACGGTTATTATCAAATCGGGGATTATAAAACGGGTTCGTGCCCGAAAAATGCAGACGTGATGCGCGGATTTGAGCCGCAATTGCCTTTGGAAGGTTTGATAGCATCTGTCGGCGGGTTTGAAAAAGACGGGCGTAAACTGCCCGCAAAGCCGATTAAACATTTGGTTTATTTTGCTCTCGGCAATCAGATTTCTTATCCGGACAGAAGCAAAGATTATGATTTGGATACGTTACTTGATGATACAAAAGAGCGTATTGAAAAAATGATAGCCGCTTTTGATAATGAAGAAACGCCGTATCTTTTTAATCCCAATCCGAGAAATGAAAATATATATTCGGAATATGAGCATTTGGCACGTTTTAAAGAATGGAAAGGGAAGGAAAACTGACAATGCAAAATTTTGAACGGCTGAGTGAAAAAAAAGAATATTTGGGGGATATTGCTTCAAGGCAACAAGAGCAAGCTTCAAACCCGAAATACAGTGTTTTTGTGGAAGCATCTGCCGGAACGGGCAAAACAAAGGTGCTTTCGGACAGGGTTTTAAGGCTTTTGCTTGAAGGTGTCGAGCCAAGTAAAATTTTGTGTTTGACCTATACAAAAGCGGCCGCCGTCGAAATGAAAACACGAATTAACGACAGGCTCGCCAAATGGGCCGTGATGCGTGATGAAGATTTGTGTAAGGATTTGGAAAAACTTTATTATAAACAGCACGTTATTGAACAACATCCCGATTTGCCAAACAAAGCGCGCAAATTGTTTGCAAAAGTCCTTGACGGGTTAACGCCGATAAAAATTGAAACAATTCATGCCTTTTGTGAGGAAATCTTAAAGAAATTTCCTTTGGAAGCCGGTGTTTCTCCTTATTTTGAGGTAATGGACGACCAAACAATCAATGAAATTTTGATAAATATCGGCGGCAATCTTTTATCGGCCGTTGAAAACAGTGAAGATGAAAGTATTCAGCAGGCCGTTTTGTATTTGGCAAACCATATTAAAGAATTAAAATGGACGGACTTTGTATATTCATTGATTTTAAACAGGCATGCTTTGCTGAAAATATTTTCAAAATTTAAGGATATTGAAGATTTTAAGAACACTTTATCTCAAAAATTAAATTTGGAACAAGGGGCGACAAGAGAAAATTATATTGAAAAATTTTGGAAGCAAACACAAATTGATGTTATCAAAAAATGCGGTGAGGCACTGCTCGACGGGGCAAAAGAAAGTGATCAGGTCAGAGGCCGGCGTTTGATTGATGATTTAAATAATTTTGATTTTGATGATTATTTTGATGTTTTTTTACGCAAAGTGAAATCGGGTGTATATGAATCTCGTGCCAGACTGGCATGTGTTGATGTTGTTCGAAAACATGAAAATATTGAGTTAATTCTGCAAGCCGAAGCATTGAGATTGCTTAATCTGTATGAAAGTTTGAAAAGTATTGAACTCTATAAATCAACGGTTGCGGTGGCAACGATTGCTTTAAGGCTTATTTTAGATTATGAAGCTTATAATCGCGAAAGTTCGTGTATGGATTTTGATGATTTAATAGAAAAAACAAATCAATTACTTGAAAAAACAGATGTGTCGGCATGGGTTTTATATAAACTTGATGCGGGTATTGATCATATTTTAATTGATGAGGCGCAAGATACATCATTTCGGCAATGGCGTATTATTGAAGCTTTATCCGATGAGTTCTTTTCAGGTTTGGGGCGTGCGTCGAAAAAACGGACGATTTTTGCCGTGGGCGATCGCAAACAATCCATTTTCGGATTTCAGGGAGC
>JAGCOI010000011.1 GCA_017645485.1 Alphaproteobacteria bacterium
CATTGCTTTTTGGCGTGCGATTTCCTCCTGTAACATATGTTGATACAACCCGATACCCACATCTTTGATATGACCGGACTGCTCTGTTCCCAAAACGTTGCCCGAACCCCTGATATCCATATCGTGCGAAGCAAGCGAAAAACCTGCGCCGAGCGTATCCAAAGCCGATAAAATATTAAGCCGCCTTAATGCCGTCTCTTTTAATTTTTTCTTTTCCGGCACCGTAAAATAACAATACCCGCGTATTTTAGAACGTCCGATTCGCCCTTTAAGCTGATAAAGTTGCGCAAGCCCGAACATATCCGAGCGATAAACAATCATTGTATTAACCGTCGGCATATCAATACCCGATTCGATAATTGTGGTTGAAACAAGCACATCATATTCCAAATTGGCAAACGCGCTCATTACGTCTTCCAAGTCCTTAGGTCT
The DNA here is from genome assembly GCA_017645485.1 of Alphaproteobacteria bacterium. Taxonomy (GTDB): domain Bacteria; phylum Pseudomonadota; class Alphaproteobacteria; order RF32; family CAG-239; genus UBA1254. The sequence goes on from JAGCOI010000011.1 coordinate 433, forward strand.
CATTTGCCCGTGCGCGACACCTATTTTAACTTCAGGCACCAGATTGCTCAATATCTTATAAACATCGTCAATATCCGACACTCTCGGACACACGAAAAATGTTTGTCCGCCCCTGTATTTTTCCCTTAAAATCGCCTCTTTAATCATCACCTTATCAAACGGCATCACAAAGGTACGCGCGGCAATACGGTCAACCGGCGGTGTTGCGATAATACTCAAATTTTTAACCCCCGTCAGCGACAGTTGTAACGTACGCGGAATAGGCGTTGCGCTTAAAGTCAACACATGCACATCTGTTTTCAGGCTTTTAAGCTTTTCCTTATGGCTCACCCCGAAATGCTGTTCTTCATCAATAATCAACAGTCCTAAATTGCAAAACCGCACATTATCCGAAAGAAGTGCATGCGTCCCGATAACAATCTCGATACTGCCGTTTTTCAAGCCTTCAATGGTTTCTCTTGCCTCTTTGGCGGATGTCAACCTTGACAGCATCTTAACCTTAATACCAAACCCTTCAAAACGGCTCTTAAAATTCAGATAATGTTGTCTTGCAAGCAATGTTGTCGGCACAACAACGGCAGTTTGCGCACCGTTTGAAGCCGCAACGAATGCCGCACGCAATGCCACTTCCGTTTTACCGAATCCGACATCACCGCAAATTAATCTGTCCATCGGCATACCGGCATTCAAATCTTGTAACACATCGGCAATAGCTTTTTTCTGGTCTTGTGTTTCATGAAACGCAAATCGTGCACAAAAGTCATCATATAAGCCTTGCGGCGGTATAAAGCAATCTGCCGTTTTCAGTTCGCGTTCGGCCGCAACTTTAATCAAATCTTCGGCAATTTCCTTAATTTTTTCTTTGGCTTTGGCTTTTTTGACCTGCCAAGCCATACCGCCTAAAGTATCCAACGCTATATTTTCATCATCGGAGCCGTAACGCGAAATCAGTTCAATATTTTCAACCGGCACGAACAATTTATCGTTATTTGCGTACAAAATTCTCAAACAGTCATGCGGTGCCCCGCCGGCCAATAAATTTTCCAATCCTTCGAATCGCCCGACACCGTGTTCGGCATGCACCACAAGTTCGCCGACATTCAAACTCGACACATCGCTTATAAAATCCTCGGCTTTAATCTTACGGGCGCGCCTGTTTTGCCTTTCCCCGAAAATTTCAACTTCGGAAACAACACAATATTCGCTCGTCTTAAACCCTTGGCTCACATTTAAAATAACAAGAGCAATTTTTTTATGAGAGCAAATTTGAACGGCCTCATCAAAAGTCTTGGCAACCGTTATATCGCTAAAACCGTATTCATGGGCAATGCTCATAAATTTTTCGCGCACACCTTGGCTTGAAAAACAAATCATACGCTTTAATCGCCCGTTTTCCGTTAAATAATCTTTTAAGCTGCCATACACATCTTCCATATGAAGCGCATGCGCAAAATCACGCCCCGGCAAAACATTCAAATTAACAACGTTTGCCTGATCCGGCTCGCTTAACTCACTCAAGGCGATAGCTTGTACTCTGTCAGTTCTTAATTCAAATTCTTCTTTTGTTAAATAAAGGCTATCCGGCTTAACGGGGCGATAGGCCGTCTCGTCACTTTTTAATGTTTTCAAGGCCTCCGTTCGCGCCATATAATAATCATAGATGCTTTCCGTCTTTGTCTCAATGGCATCTTTTGTATGTTGCCCCAACACGATATGCGCTCTCGGTACATAATCAAACAAGGTCAAAAGAGGCTCATCATAAAAAAACGGCAACCAATTTTCATACCCGATATATTTTGCTCCGTTTGAAATACTTTCATAAAGTTCATCGCGCACGCTTGCCGCACCGAAAGCTTCACAATATGCCGCCCTGAAATTTTGCACGGCATGCTCATCTAAAACCACTTCATCACCTATCCCGAACCGATAGCTTTTAACGGTGCCGGTAGTACGTTGCGAAATCGGGTTAAACACGCGTATATTTTCAATCACATCGTCAAACAAATCTATTCTGACAGGCTCATTTGCACAAACCGGAAATATATCGATAATATCACCGCGCACGGCATATTCGGCCGGTTCCATCACCTGTTCAACGCGCGTATATCCGTTAATGGCAACATAATGCAAAAAATCATTAAAATCAAACTTTCCGCCGATTTCAAAAGTGCGCCTTGCATTCAAAAATATTTTCTTAGGCGGCAATTTTTGCAACACGGATCCGACACTTGCAACAATCAGTCTCGGCTTATCTGCCGTAGGCTTTAGGGCAAGCTCACATAAAGTTTCAAGCCTCACCCCGACAATACCGCTGTTTGGCGATACCCTGTCATAAGGCACCGTATCCCATGCGGGAAACATTAAAACATCAACAGACGGCAAAATGGTCTGAAAAACACGTGCCACATCTTCAAGCTCCTGACTGCTTGAAGCCACATATAAAATATCCTGTTTGCTTGTTTTAATCAGGTCCGAAAGCAAAAACGGCGTATAACCGCTCGGCACACAAGAAAGCTTTTTTCCTCTATATTTTTCAATATCACCGGTCATGACGATGGTAAAACAAAAAAAATTGGTCGGGAGTATAGGATTCGAACCTACGGCATCTTGCTCCCAAAGCAAGCGCTCTACCAGGCTGAGCTAACTCCCGAAATTCAAATCTTTTTATACACGCTTCATTTCAAAAATCAAGCGTTTTTTTTTCAATGCAAATTATATCCTTTTTGTCTTATAACACCCCGAAAATCAGCCACAATCCGAGCAACACACGATACGCGGCAAACACCAAAAAGCTGAATTTTTTCACCCATGCCATCATAAAATATATCACGGCATACGAAGCCGCAAACGAAAAACAAACGGCTTCAAGCGCAAATACAATATCACTTGAAGAACCCGAGCAAATCAAGCGATATATTTCAAGCACACCTGCCCCTGCAATAACAGGCACCGACAACAACATCGAAAATTTAGCCGCATCAACGCGGTTTAACTTTAATATACGCGCCATCGTAATCGTAATACCCGACCGCGATGTGCCCGGCACAAGCGCCAAACATTGCGCAAGCCCGATACAAACGGCATCGGCAAAATTCATTGTTTCAAGCGTTTTCTCTTTTTTCGAAAAAACGTCTGCCGCATACAAAATAAGACCGTAAAACAAAATATTAAAACCGATAACGTTCGGATTTCTGAAAAAAGCCGCATGATAATGACGAAGCCAAAACCCGCATATCAAAGCGGGCACCGAAGCCGCCGCAATCATCCATGCAAGCCGACTGTTTTTTTCTTTCACATTTACCGTAAATTTAGCCTTAAAAACCTCGCGTACCATACCTGCAACATCATTTTTAAAATAAATCAAAACCGCCAACAGTGACCCGATATGAAGTGCAATATCAATCCCGATACCCTGATCGACAAAGCCCATAAATTTTGAAAAAACCACCAAATGTCCGGAAGATGACACCGGCAAAAACTCCGTCAATCCCTGAACAATCGCAAGACTGATAATATTTAAAATATCCATTTTAATCAAAACTCCGACATTGTTTTGCATTAATATCCAAAAGCGAATGCGGACGAAAACGCACGCCTGAAAGATTTGCGCCCCAATGCAAATGCGGCCCCGTTGC
>JAGCOI010000145.1 GCA_017645485.1 Alphaproteobacteria bacterium
AAAATTTTTTCGGTTAAATTTTTTAAGATGCCTTCCGTTTGATTGAGAGAAGCCGTATTTGCAAGTTGAATATTGGCAAAAATAATACCCTGATCTTCTTCCGGTAAAAACGAGGTTGATGTTTTCTTAAAATAAACAAATATGGCAAACAGCACACATAGAACGGTCATTACCGTTGCAAACAATTTTGATGAAAACAAGGTTACCGCTTTTAAGTATAAATTTTCACTGTGTTTTAATAAATTATTGAATTTTATAAAAAAACGATTTTGTTTTTGTTTAGCATTTTTTAAGAATACAGCACAAAGGGCAGGGCTTAACGTAAGGGCGTTAATTGAAGAAAAAACAACGGATGTTGCAATGGCTACGGCAAATTGTTGGTAAATTTTACCGGTAATACCGGCCATTAAGCCGACGGGAATAAAAATGGAAAGCAAAACAAATGTGGTTGCAACAATGGCACTTGAAATCTGACTCATAGCTTTAACCGAAGCTTCATGTGCATTTAATTGTTCGTTTTCAATCAAATATTCAACACGCTCAACAACAATAATAGCATCATCAACCACAAGTCCGATAGCTAAAATAAAGGCAAATAATGTTAAAATATTAATATCAAAGCCTAACATATAAATAACAATAAATGATGCAATTAAAGAAACCGGAATGGTAAAAAGAGGAATAAGCGTTGTTTTAATTTTTTGCAAAAACAGATAAGTGACCATGGCTACAAGCGAAAACGTGATGACAAGCGTTTCAATAATACCGGCAATCGAAGCCGATACATATGCCGTGGAATCGTATGCAACTTCTAAAACCATATCTTCAGGAAAGCTTTTAGAAAGTTCTTTAACTTCTTTTCTGATGCGTTTCATAATATCAAGCGAATTTGAATTCGGTGTTTGATTTAAGGCAATAATTGCAGCCGGTGCATTTTTAAAAGCTGATTTTAAGCTGTATGTATCCGCACCGAGTTCAACACGGGCAACATCTTTCAAATAAACAATGCCGCCATTTGAAGAGGTTGCGACGATAATATTTTCAAAATCTTCGACGGATGAGAGCAATCCTTTAGCCGTAAGTGATAGGGTAATTAAATTTTCTTTAGGGCTCGGTGCCGAACCGATGCTGCCGACGGAAGCTTGCACGTTTTGCGTTTTGACCGCATTAATTACATCAGTGGCGCTTAATCCTATAGCCGTTAATTTAGACGGATCCATCCAAATCCGCATTGAATATTGAGGACCGAAAATTGTTACATCTCCGATACCCTTAACGCGTGAAAGCGGATTTTTAATGTTTTCAAACGCATAATTGCTCAAAAATAAACTTGAATAAGAGTTGTTTGGTGAACGTAGTGCCAAAAATCCCAGAATATTCGGATTTCTGGTTGTTACATCAATACCTTGCTCATTAACAACGGCAGGTAATTCAGAAGTCACCTGTTGCAATCTGTTTTGTACTTTTACCTGCGATATATCAGGTGATGCACCGACTTCGAATGTTACGGTCAGATTATAGTTACCGCCATCATCGGAAGTGGATTCCATATAAAGCATATTTTCAACACCGTTAATTTGATTTTCGATGGGGGAGGCAACGGTATCAATCAAAACTTTTGCATTTGCCCCGGGATAAGTCGTTTTAAGTACAATTTGCGGCGGTGTGATTTCAGGATATTGAGAAACCGGTAAAACCGAAAGCGCCAACAATCCAAGCAGAACAAGAACGATTGAAATAACAATGGCAAAACGCGGACGGTCAATAAAAAATTTTGAAAACATATCAAGCATGCTCCGAATTTTGTAAAATTTCAGCAGGCATACCGATATTCTGCTCATTCACTTTTTCGGTCACAACGGCATCACCTTTTTCAAAAGTGTTTTTCAACACAAAAGTTTCACCGTTTGTTCCTAAAATTTCGACCTGTTCTTTTCTTAAAATGCCGTTACGTATTAAATATATGAAATTTCCGTTATTTTCCAAAATCACCAGATTTTTAGCAACAGAAACCGAATTTTTTAAGATATTTTTGCTTAATACCGTAACATAAGTATTCGGTGTTAAGATTTTACCGATATTTTGAAAATCGGCATAAACGGCCATTGAACCTGTTTGTTTGTTAATGCTGTTATCGGTATATCTGAAAACACCTTTATTTTTAAATATATCTCCGTTCGGTAACTCTAAAAGCAGTGTTTCATCAATAAAAGGTTTTGTTTTGGACAGTTCTTTCAAATATTGTTTATCTGAAATAGAAAAAACAACTCTTATCGGATTGTATTGAACAATAGTAAATAACGGTCCTGATGTCGGTGACACATAATTGCCTTGTGTTAACGAAACATCACCGACAATACCGCTGATAGGTGCATGAATAACGGTATAATTGTAATTAACCTGGGCTTGTGTGTAGTTTGCTTTAGCTTGTTCCAAAGAAGCAAGTGCCGATAAATATTGTGCTTCGGCGGCTTCAAGATCTGATGCCGAGATGGCGTTTCCGGCCTTTTTTAAGCGTTCAAAATAATTTGCCGCATTTTGTAAAACGGCTTGAGCCTTAACAATATCCGCCTTGGCATTTTCAAGCATGGCAATATATTCATCTTGTTTTAAGATAAGTAATACATCGCCTTTATTAACCAATTCACCGCCTTTTATATAAACTTTTTCGATAAAGCCATCAATATATGGTGTAACCGATACTTCATGAATAGGGGTAACATACCCGACATATTGTTGCGTTAAAACGGTGTTTGTCGGATAAATCGGCTCAGCCGTTAACACTAAAGGTTGTTGTTTGTTTTCGTTTTGGAATGTTTTATTTTCTGATATATTGAAAAACTTAAAAAACAAAAAACCGGCGACAAAGGTCAACACGACAGCCACAATGATAGTCAACGGATAAAATTTATTTTGCATATTCTCAAGCCTTTTGTTTATAAAACTTGAGATTTAAATAATAGGACTTCGGATGAATTCAACAATGAGGTATAAAAAATACTTGCAAAACAATTTTTTTTATGTATATTAGCGCTTGTCCTTGCCGGTAGAATGTTCTATCGGCTATACATAAACCCGAATGGTTTTATACCATTCATTTGTTGAGAACCCATAAGGAGAATAAATATATGGCTAACTATGAAAGCGTGCTTATCGCACGTCAAGACTTAGCTGCCTCTCAGGTTAATGACCTTGTCTCTTCTTTGAGCGATGTTATTAAAAATCAGGGTGGCGAAGTTGTTAAAATTGATAACTGGGGTTTGAAAAACCTTGCTTATCGCATCAAGAAAAACCGCAAAGGGCATTATGTTTTGCTTAACATTGTGGCTCCGTCTCAAGCTATTTTGGAATATGAACGTTTAATGCGTTTAAACGAAGATATTATTCGTTATATGACAGTTAAAGTTGACGAGTTTAACAGTGAACTTTCTTCCGATGAAGATATCGAAGCTGTTGAAGTTGCCGAAAGCATGGGAGAATAATGATGACAAAGCAATCATTTTTTAAAAGAAAATCATGTCCTTTCTCAGGTGAAAATGCTTTGAGAATTGATTATAAGGTTGTTAATCTTTTGTCTCGATTCATTTCGGAAAAAGGAAAAATCATTCCCTCGCGCATTACTTCTGTTTCGGCTAAAAAACAAAGAGAATTGGCGCGGGCTATCAAACGTGCACGTTATATCGGCTTATTGCCGTATGTGGCTAATTAAGGGGAGGGTACAGATATGGAAGTTATTCTTCTCGAACATGTTGAAAAATTAGGTAAAATGGGTGATAAAGTTAACGTTAAGAACGGATATGCCCGTAATTACCTCTTACCCAACAAAAAAGCTTTGCGTGCAACAGAAGCAAACGTTGCTTATTTTGAAAAGCAGAAAGCTGAATTAGAAGCACATAATAAAGCCTTATTTGAAGCTGCAACCGCAAAAGCGGAAGCGTTGAAAGGCTTTAAGGCTGTTTTAATTCGTCAAGCTGCAGAAACAGGTCAATTATACGGTTCTGTAACGATTCGTGATATTGCTGCGGCAATTAAAGAAGCAGGGCACGATATTGAACGTAGATTGGTATATCTTGAAAAACCGATTAAAGATTTAGGTATTTACAAGGTCCAAATCAATTTACACCCTGAAGTAACGCAAACTGTTTTAATTAACGTTGCGAGAACTGCAGACGAAGCTTCAAAACAAGAAAAAGCATATGATCACGAATAATGTGGTCTAGCAAAAATCAAGAGCTCTTGCAAAAGAGCTCTTTTTTGTTTTTAAAATAAAACTTGACTGTTTTTGAAATTCGTTCTACTAGTAACTGTGTATATTCGAACTTTTATAAAGGAAAGATTGATGAAAAACTTTTTAAATGAATTCAAAAAATTTGCAATGCGCGGTAATGTGATTGACATGGCTGTCGGTATCATTATCGGTGCTGCATTCGGCAAAATCGTGAACTCTCTTGTTGAAGATGTTTTAATGCCGCCGATCGGATTGTTGCTTGGTAAAGTTGATTTTTCAGACTTAAAATTAACATTAACAAACGATGTTTCCATCAGATACGGCGCCTTTATTAACGCATTAATCAGCTTTATAATTGTGGCATTTGCCGTTTTCTTGCTGATTAAAGCGATTAACACGCTTCAAGAAAGAATGGCTGCCAAAGAAGCTGCCGCGGAAGCCGCTGCACCGACAACCAAAACTTGTCCGTATTGCTTCTCGGAAATTTCAATTCATGCCACACGTTGCCCGAATTGCACGTCTGAATTGAAAACCGAAAAGAAAGCGGCAGAGAAAAAAGCTGCTCCGAAGAAGAAAAAGGCAAAATAAGTTTTAAGGCCCTTAAATAACAAAACACCGACAATTTGCCGGTGTTTTTTTTGTGTGGAATGGATATTTATTTTTATTGTATGTATATCAGATATTTAATATACAATTTATATGAATACGGTTTCTATTTATTTTCATTGGCCTTATTGTAAGAGCAAATGCCCTTACTGCGACTTTTTTAAAAAAGTTAATCCACACGTTGACCAAGCCTCTATTATCGAAACATATCTTCAAAAACTTCAAAATTATCATGAATTGTTGTCTGATAGGGTAATACAATCGGTGTTTTTCGGCGGTGGCACACCGTCTTTGATAGAACCGCGTTATATTGAACTTTTGATCAACCGTATTTCAAAATTATGGCACACCGCAAAAAATATGGAAATCAGTTTGGAAGCCAATCCGAACACAGATCATCCTGATATGTTTACCGATTTGAAAAATGCGGGCATTAACAGGCTGTCTTTAGGTGTGCAAGCGCTCAATGATGCAGATTTGAAATTTTTAGGACGTACACACAGCCTAAAAGATGCACTAAGCAGTATAGAAAATGTTTTACACACATTTGATAATCATTCCATTGATTTGATTTATGCTCGCCCGAACCAACATCTTGACACATGGTTTGAAGAATTAAAACAAGCCGTATCATTCGGGTTGAAACATTTATCGCTTTATCAACTGACCATAGAGGAAGGGACAGTATTTTTTAAGCGTGGTATCAAAGCCTTGGAAGAAGACAAAGCGGCCGATATGTATTTAGAAACAGTAAATTATTTAAGACAAAACGGTTATCCGCGTTATGAAGTTTCAAATTTTGCAAAAGAAGAATATGAGTCTGTTCACAATAAATGCTATTGGCAAGGTGATGATTATATCGGTATCGGCGAAAGTGCACACGGGCGGATAAAAATCGGCAATAAGCATTATGCCCTCGTTGATAATCAGCCTAAAGAAGAACTCAGCGTTTATGAACGCGCCGAAGAACTTGTGCTTTTAGGTCTGCGACTTGAAAGAGGTATTGATAAAGCACATTTTGAAACGATTACAGGCATCAATTTTAATAATATTATTAACAAAAAACATTTGCAGACTATGAAAGAAAGCGGTTTGATAGAAGAAAATGATTCATTTTTACAAGCAACCGATAAAGGATTTTTACTCATTGATAAAATTGCTTTGGAACTTCTTTCTTAAAAAAGATTGTATTAACAAAAACAACAGCTTGTGTTTGAGAAAAATTTGTTTTAGAATCGAATGCAGATGAGGTTTGAAATGAGGTTTTTGAGGCTTATATACCTGTTAGGTGCTATATTTTTTACCTCTCAAGTCGCATTTGCACTTGAGAATAATGCGTCCATGCCTCCTAAAGACTGGATGAATTTTTTAGATACCTTAAAAAAAGAAATGATTGCCCGCGGTATTTCCGAAAAAACCATTGAAGCGGCATATGGGAACAATACATATTATCATCCTGCGCCTGATGTTGTGGCACAAGATAAACAACAAGCAGAATTTGTTTTAACATCAAGAGATTATATCAACAGGCTTGTTTCGCCCGGCCGTGTTCAAAAAGCACGTAATGAATATGTTCTCCTGCAAAAAAAATATCAAAAAATATCCGAGGAATATCAGGTTCCTTTGAGTTATTTAACGGCTTTTTGGGCAATTGAAACAAATTTCGGTCAGAATAAAGGCAAATATCACTTAATAGACGGACTGACAAATTTAAGCTATAAAAATCGTCGGGCTAAATTTTTCAAAAACGAACTTTACAATGTTTTGAAAATTATGGATAAGTTTGACCTTAAAAACGATAAAATGCTCGGTTCATGGGCCGGCGCTATGGGGCATTTTCAGTTTATGCCTTCAACCTACAATGCATATGCCATAGATTATGACGGAGACGGGATTATCGATATTTGGGACAGCTTTGATGATGCCATTGCATCAGCCGCCAATTATTTACACGATTTAGGTTGGAAACCGGATGAACCATGGGGCGCAGCTGTTGAATTGCCATGGAATTTTGATTATACATTAACGGGTTATAAAATACGCAAAAGTGTTGCCGAGTGGGAAAAAATAGGTGTTAAGGATGTTAACGGAAAAAAACTGAACATTAATCCAAACTTAAAAGCCAATATTATATTACCGGACGGGCGCAAAAGTCAGCCGTATTTGGTTTTAGGCAATTTCAGACGTATTATGATATGGAATAGATCTGAAAACTATGCGCTGGCAATCGGTATTTTATCCGATTATATCACATCAAACGAAAAATATCATCCGATTGAAAAAAAAGGTCATTACGCCATTAAGAACACTGATGTTTTAAAAGTACAACATTTTATCAATAAGGTCATGCATTTAGGTTTAAAAGAAGATGGCAGATTTGGTCCTAAAACAAGAGAAGCCGTTAAAAAACTGCAAAAAAAAGCCAAAATGCATCAAGACGGATATCCTGACTATACGTTACTTAAAAAAATTGATAACTATAATGCCAAAATCGGTTTTCATGTACCCGTTCAACCTAAAAAAGTACGTAAGACAACAACAAAATCAACGAAACAAGGAAAATAATATTGTCATCCGTTTGGAAACAAAGAAAACAAGCTTTTTTAAAAAATGTCCGTGCAAAATATGCACTTTGGATATTTGGTTTTATTTTTCTGTTATCTTTATTTTCAGAACTTATCGCCAATGATAAACCACTTATTTTAAAATATAAAAATCACTTTTATTTTCCGATTTTTCAAACATTAACAGATAAGTTTTTAGGCGGTGATTTTGATACGCCGGCAGATTATAAAGATCCGCTGATTAAACAAAACATCAACAACCACGGTTTTATGATTATGCCGCTTATTCCGTTTTCGTACAACACGGTAGATTATGAGCAGATTTTACAAATGCCTTCAAAACCGGATAAAACGCACTGGCTTGGCACGGATGATGAAGGGCGTGATATTGTGGCGCGCATTTTGTACGGTATAAGGTTATCTGTTATTTTTGCTTTTTTGTTAACGATTTTTTCTTCGGCACTCGGCATATTCATCGGTGCCGTACAAGGATATTTCGGCGGCAAAACAGATATTATTTTTCAACGTTTTATCGAAATATGGGATAGTTTACCTCAACTATTTATTTTAATTATTATCGCAAGCCTTTTTATACCTACATTTTGGACCATTTTAATTATATTGATGTTATTTTCATGGACATCATTAACATCTATGGTACGTGCCGAATTTTTACGCACACGTAATTTTGAATATGTTAAAGCCGCAAAAGCTTTAGGCGTAAGTAATTTCCGCATTATTTTAAAGCATATTCTGCCGAATGCATTAGTTACATCGTTAACTTTTATTCCGTTTATTTTATCCGAATCTATTGTAGCATTAACATCGCTTGATTTTTTAGGTTTAGGTCTTTCTCAAGATTATCCTTCACTCGGAGATTTGGTGCGTCAGGGTAAAGATAATTTACAGGCTCCGTGGATTGGTATAACAATTTTTGTTGTTTTGGCCGGCTTGCTGACCATGCTTATTTTTATAGGTGAGGGCATACGAGATGCCTTCGATACAAGGAAAGCAAAATGATGTCGTTGTTATCCGTTAAAAATCTGAAAATTTCATTTCAAAACGGTCAGCAAATTTTCAATGCCGTTAAGGGTGTGGATTTTACCTTAAAACAAAATGAAATATTAGGCATTGTGGGCGAGAGCGGTTCAGGGAAATCCGTGACGGCTCTTTCTATTTTAGGATTAATAAATAAT